>NZ_JBHHJU010000049.1:0-18054 GCF_042136325.1 Neobacillus sp. KR4-4 | reverse complement strand
GTGGAGTGAAACGGGGACGATTGTTAATTTTTGTTTTGGCATAAGAAAAAGCACCTCCTTTAGTTGATACATGTATCGTACCAAGAGGAGCTGCGGGTTTATATGCGTTGTTTGATTGGGGGCTTACATTTCAGTTAATTCAATTTCAAATTGAATGGTGTTATCATCTGTTCCTGTATAAGCGTGTACTAACTCATGTACAAGAGTTCCAGCAAACGATTGTAAATTTTTCAATTGACTCCGCTTGATAATAATTCGTTTATTCGCAGGCTCCCATAACCCCAGGGCATCTCCACCATTATTATCATCAGGCCGCATTGTTTCAGAAACCACAATACTCTTCACGACATTACTTTTCTTGGGAAACCAACCGACAATAGTATCTTTGTAAGCAAATATTTCTTTTTCTTTTTTGTTCATTTTTCCTAAATCTACTATCTCAAACTCAAATTTTTCATTCCATTCTACTGCATAAGTTTCTAAATTTCTAAAATCATTTCCATTTAGATCCTTACTGTTTTCCAATTTACTTGCCAATAAGTCAGGAACAGTAATAATCCGCATTTCTTCATCTTTAGCATAACTAAGGTATTTTCCACCATCCATCAGATCGTTTGCTGTTAAAAACATTACCTTTTCCTGACTACTTAATATCCTACAAGCGTGAAGTTGCACGTCTACCCATTGCAACTCATCGTGTGATTTGCCTGTTTGAATTCTTTGTAAATCATTTACTAATTTTTCTGCAAATCTCTGGCTAGAACATTCTAATAATATTGACTTCACTCTATCGGTGTAAGCACTTCTTCCTACGTTAGTTCTTTCTCTATTTAATGATTGAAGCAGTTTCTTTGTTAGAGAAGTAATATTATAAGAAAACAACAAATTTTCTTCTTCCGCTACACATATACCGTTAACATAAATTCTAGAACGATTCTTCTTATTCTCAATAAGAGCTCCATACCTTGTTTCTTCTATCACTTTTTCTCCTGAATACAATAAAAAGAAATCCTTTGCCTTTTCAATATCTTCTTCTAGAAGATCTGTAAAGATGAAATCTGTTCCTACCATATCAGGTTCGGATGGATTGTTAACAATTGCGTGTAATGTTACCACATCATCAAAATCACCTTTAGGCAATTTTTTAATGGTTATATCGCTGAACTTGGATTTAATTATAATCCCTATTTTTCTTCTATCAAATGTGGCCAGTGCATCTTTTAAACCTACCCCAAATTTTCCAATCACTTTATTAGGGTTTTTAGTCTTCTCTAAATTTTCATTTTGAGTTAAATGTTCATACTTTAGTCCTCTACCAAAATCCTTTATATGCCACTTGCCTTCCTTATCCTTGAAAATAATAGGTTCCTCAGTCTTAGTTAGATTTGATTCATCTAAAGCGTTAGCTATTATTTCCCTCAAGGCATGTGGAATTGTCCAATGCTCCAATACCTTTTCTATATTTAAATCAAATTTTTTCATTAGTAATGTGCTCCCGAAAGATATTTTGGTATTTTTTGAACTTAATTGAATTATATACCATGCAAATTGATAAATAAAAATGCAATACATATATTTTTTCATCATATTAAAAGCGAATTTAACCGTTTATGCTTATAACATTCAACTTTGAGCAATCAACCCATTGCTTGCAAGACTGGAACAAAATTAAAAAATACAATTTAATATTTATTTGGACTTTTCCCACTGACAAATTCTACTAAATTAATTTAAAATAATGTTTGAGGTGATTTTATGTTCAAGGGAATGAGATGGTTAAAATGTGATTTGCAAATGCAAACACCTGGAGACCCTTATAATTGGTTAAGAACATGTCAGGCATATATCGGAAAAGAATATTCGCAAGAAAAGTTAAATGAGTCAGTAGACCTATACTTAAAACGCTGTCATGATGTAGGGTTAAATGTTATCGGGGTAACTGATCATAATTTCATAGGTAAAGAATACCTAAAAGGGCTAATCGAAAGAAACAAAATTGTCGCTAATAGATTGGGGAAAGAACCATTGGTTATCTTTCCAGGGTTTGAAGTAGAAATTGCTCAAGGATTAGGTGTACACATTTTATGTTTATTCGATTGCGACACACCAATAGATGCAATAGATGAAATGGTTACAGAACTTGGTTTACCTAGTCGAAGTAGAGTAATAGATAATGCTATAAGACCTTTGGAAAAGGATTTTAACTCTGTAATTTCGTTTGTACAGGAGCAAAAGGATTTCCCAGGGGTCATTATTGCCGCACATCCTCTAGCCGAAAGTGGAATGTTAAATGATAGTTTTATGTCTGACCATTTTCAGAGATCAATGTTTACGGATTCAAGGTTATTAGCAATGGAAGTCCCAAAACCAATTAATAATCTTTCTAGAAATATTCAAAAAATAATCCTTTCTAGTGAGGATTGCCACCAACCTTGGAAAAGACAAAAACCTATAGCTACGGTAATGTCTTCAGATTGTTACAGTTTAGAGGAAAATGACAAAGGGTTTATTGGCAAAAGACATTCATGGATACAATTTTCAAATTCTTCAATTGACTCTTTAAAACAGGCTTTTAACGATCATAGGTCAAGAATCAGATTGCAAGATCAAACACCCAATGAAGGGTTACGGTATGGGAAAATAAAGTCATTAAAAATAGATAATGTTGCCTTTCTTGAAAATCAGGAAATAAATTTTTCTCCCAATCTTAATTGCATTATCGGAGGAAGAGGTTCAGGTAAATCATCTATTTTAGAATATATAAGGTTATGTTCCAATTCATTGTCAAAATTCAATGAACAAATGGTAAGAATACAACAAACCTTAAACACTGATTCAGTGCTACAACTAAATTTTGTGGACCAGAATGGTCTTAATGATACTTTTGAGTATTCCAGTGGAGAAACTGCAATTCCTACCAGGACAGAAATTAGAGATAAGGATGTTATTTTCAAAGGCTTAGGTATTAATATTTATAGTCAGCGTGAAATCACCCAAATGGGACAAGATTCACCTTCATTAATGCCCTTAATTAATCAAATCGCAGGAAATGAATTACTGGATGAAATTCGGGAGGAAGAAGAAACAAAAGAGAAAATTATCTCACTAATTCATGAAGAGCTTAGATTTGGTAGAATGAAGCAAGAAAAAACTGAAATGGAGCAAGAACTTGAAGAGTTAAAAAGACAATGGAATGCTTTTACAGCAGTAAAGGAATTTAGCGAAAACAAAAATCGTGTGACCTTATCAAGAAGTTTTGTTTCAAAAGTCAAATCTGATAAAGATGATATTATCAAAAGTTTAAATCAAGTAGCTGCTACTGTAGAAACGATTTCGAAACAATATGAGAGCCAGCAATTAGATAGTCAGAAGCTAATAGAACCAGAATATTTAAAGTTAATTAAAGAACAATTTATGCAAGCACTAAGTACTCTAACAAACGATATAGAAACTTCAAAAGGGAAATTAAATGAGAGTGTTCTTGATATAACAGATAATCATCCCTCTTGGGAGATTCTAATAACCGAGTGTGAAAAAAATGAAAAAGAATTTGAATCTGCTTGTAGATCACAGGGAATAAGTGAAGAAGAGTTTGAATTATTGAAGGATACAGAACAAAAAATTAATAGAAAAGATCAAGAAATAGCCCAAAAGGACAATGAACTTATTCTGCTACTTGAAAAAATAAAAGAAATTGGGGCATTACAAGATAAATTAATCGAATCATGGAAAAAACAGCATGAATTAAGACAAACGAAAGTAAATAGCCTACTTAATCTAGATACTATACCGAAGGTTAAAGTAGCAGAAACGGAAATTCCATTCCTAAAAATAGATATTCTTTATATGGGCGATAAGCTTCACTTTATGGAGATTTGGAACGACTTCCCTCACAACGGACGCAATAGGCTAGGAAGAAGTTGGGATGTTATTGGCGAAGCACTTTATAATGAATTTATAGAGAACAATACGGATTCATCCCCTTGGGATACTTTACAGCGATGGTTAGAGGATGAAAACACTTTCCCAAGTGACCTAAGTTCTTTACATAGTGATTTAACAAGCCATTTAAATAATAATTATGAGCATTGGAAGAAGCTGAAAACTACCAGAGTACATGATGCCATTAATATTACTTTATATAGACCTGATGGTTCTATTGCGGGGTCTCTTTTGGATAATGGGTTGTCAGATGGACAAAAAAATACCGCTATCTTAACCTTGCTTTTCACCCAAGGAAATGGACCAATCGTAATAGACCAACCCGAAGATGAACTTGATTCTGATTTTATTTACAATGAACTTGTACCAATTATTAGAACTATGAAGGTAAACCGCCAAATAATAATTGTTACTCATAATGCTAATTTACCTGTCAATGGTGATGCTGAGCTAATCTATGCTTTAAAAACTGATGTGGGTAGGGGGAAGCTTAGAACAGAAGGCGGATTAGATAATCCACCTGTAAAAAGAGCTATATTAGATATTATGGAAGGTTCTGAGGAGGCATTCAAAAGAAGAAGTGAAAAATATAATAGTTGACTTAAAAATAGCCATTCTCATAAGATGAGTTATCATTAGTATTAATTTCTTTTTTTATATAGAAAGGAAACAAGTGGATAATGGGTACGTATTAACTACATGAGAATAAGTTTCCTTTTGTCATGAAAAAAGGCAATACTTAAGGAAGAGCCTGCTCGATCAAAAAAAGAGGAGAGCGTGACTGGATTAAGGTCAGTATTGACAGTTCTTAATTTTTTTCATTCCTTGTGATGGAGCTCTGCTTCATGGGTGGCTAATGGGTAGGTTTTTTCAGTTTAAAAACTTAATTAACACCATAATTGCAGTTCAATTCGCATATGAATTGGTACTGCTTTTTTATTACACAATTAATATTTTGTATTATGAAGTCGTTCGGAAAGAATTAATGAAATATACAACCACTTTGTAAAAGTCTTAGCTAAGCTTACTGTTCAAATTCGAGGTAAATCAAGAGAGGTATTAGCGTGTAGATAATTGTTATTATTTATCAAATAAATAGGAATTTTGTGCTAATATAAATGTTAAACAACCCTTATTTTATTAATTCTATTTTGAACAATCACATATACATTTATATACATACAGGTCATGCGAAAGGGGACTTTTGTGGTGGACAAGGGGAAAATGGAATTGAAGATTAATAACTGGAAATCTAGGTTAATCGACCTAACAAAGAGGAACAGGTTATTAAACTTTAAGGCATCAAAAAGTTCTACTTTAGAAATAGATGGTGACATAAAAGAAATTTTTAACGTTTTTTCACGGTCAAAAGGAATTATGGTAAGCTCCATTGTTGATATAGACAAAATGGCCCAACAATTAACCACCAAAACGGCAAAAGTTAATTTGACCAAAGATTCTGACCAAACTGAAGAGGATATAAAATTTCAACAAATTTTGGAGAAGGTCAAACAAAGCTTAGAGAAAAAATTAAATGGAATCAGGTTATTAGGTAAGTCATCAATTGAAGAAAAAGGAATTAATACTCTATATTTAACCATGGGCTTTCTTAAATGGACGGAAGTGGAATATAGTAAAGACATTTTTTCTTCACCGATAATTCTTATTCCAATTACGTTAAAAAGAGAAACTGCAAGAGACCCTTATTACATATTTAAATTGGATGAAGACATTGTTTTTAATCCTGTATTGGAACAAAAATTAAAGCTAGATTTTGGAGTATCAATTACGCCTATCGAGCAATTAGATTATGAAAATATTGAGGAAATCTTACACTTTTACGAACAAGAATTGAAACTAGAAAAGTCATGGGAAGTAACCGACGATTCTTACATTGGGGTTTTTTCATTTAGTAAGTTAGTTATGTATAAGGATTTTGAACAATATCAAGATACGGTTGAAAGTCACCCTATAATTCAAGAATTAGCTGGTGTTAAGCACGATGAAGATATATGTGGAAGAGAGAAAATTGTCTCAATAAAAGAATTTGATCGAAACGGAAAGTCCTTGGAATCATATCAAATTTTAGATGCTGATTCTAGTCAGCAAAAAGCAATTCTTGCTGCTAAAAATGGCGTTTCCTTCGTGATGCAAGGACCCCCAGGGACTGGGAAAAGCCAAACGATTACAAACATTATTGCTGAAACACTATCCCAAGGAAAAAAAGTTCTTTTTGTTAGTGAGAAGAAGGCAGCCTTAGATGTGGTGAAAAAAAGAATTAGTGATAAAGGGTTAGATGATTTTTGTTTAGATTTGCATAGCCATAACTCCAACAAAAAGGCAGTTTTAGAGGAACTGAGACATTCATTAACCAATAGGGAAATTCCTAGAAGAGCAACAGGTCCATTGACTGATTTGGATTCAATTAAAAAGCATTTAAATGAATATGTTGATGCACTTCATACTGTAATAAATCCATTGGAAAGTAGTACCCATACCATTCTTGGAAGACTCTCAAAATTAAATGATGTTATTGAGGTATTATTTGAGCTTCCCAATATTGATTCGTATTCTAGTGAAAAGTTAAATAAAGTTCTTAAACAAATAAAGGAAATAGAAACTTATCGGGATGTTTTATCAAATGAAGAAGACCATATTTGGTTTGGTACCTTGTTAGAGGAAAATAGCTTTGAAAGTGAATCTGAGATTAAGGCAAAGTTTACAATTTTGAGTAAAAAATTATTTGAACTGTATGTTCTATTTGAGGAAGCATTTAATTTTGTTGATTTTCAAGGCTTACTTACTTTGACGGGTTTAGACGAATTGTTAAAGTTAGGGGAGATGCTTTCTTTAAAACCTGAAATTCCACAGGTTTGGTATAAAGAAGGCAATAACAAGATCTTGTATCAAGCAAAAAATTCGTATAAACAGCATCAACAAATATTTGAGGGATATTTGCAACAAAGGGAGTCCCTATTACAACAATCGAAGGAAGAAATCCTTGAACAGGATTTGAGTGAGGTCAATTACGTCATTTTAAATGGAAGTCATGAAACCATTCATGATTACATTGATACTTATAAAGTTTTTATTAATAATTTGTTTACAAATGAACAACTCATATTAGATAAGATGGCGGAATTGAAATTTAGCTTAGATACTTTAAACAAAGCATCTTTGTCCATCAATAACCAGCTGCAAATGAACGGGTTAGAATTAACACCTGAAAAAATAAATGAAATTGAATTAATCTCCAACTATATAACAAATAACTCTAAACCTACTCAGCTTTGGTTTGATGGTGTGCAAAGGGAAGGTATAGAGAATACAATTATTGAGTGTAAAGAGGTATACAATAAGTATATATTTGAACGAAAAATTATTGAAGATGTCTACTTACCCGAACTTATAACTGAGGATATAGATGGAATGTTGGACCGATTTATAAATGAGTATTCTTCCTTCATGAGGAATTTTAATAAAAACTTTAAGAGGGACAAAAATCTTCTTAAATCTTTTAAAAGAAACAAAGAATCCATTAAAGTTGATGAAATCATTAAAGACTTAAGGGCACTTAAAAGGTTAAAGGAATTACAAAATGAAATTGATTCAAAAAGAAATCAGTGGAAAGAAATTTTCGGAGAGATTTTTCAACAGGAGAAGACTGACTGGGAAAGAGTAACAAAAGTTCTTACAGAATTCTATGCTTTAATTGCTAAGCTTAAAGATAGCGAAAATAAAGCAGAATTCGAAAAGTTCTTGTTGTCATACCAAACTGAGGATAAACAACACTTATTTGAAGTAAGTCAATCATTAAACAACCAATTAGTAATAATTGATCAATCGTTAGATGAGCTTGAAAAAGTCTGCTTCTCAAAAATTAAAAATATAAAATCACAGGATCAAAATTTATTAGTAATGATCCCAAAAATCGACGAACTTGAAAAAGGAATTCAAAGGATTTTAGATGCAAAGAATCTGCTTTCAGAGTATTTGTTAGAACAATCATTTAATTTTGATCAAATAAATGCTTTGGTTCTTCAAATAAATAAAATTAAAAATGTTCAAAAAGAAATTGATCAACAAAGAATAGTTTTTAATTCCCTATATGGCGAGCTATATAAAGGCATTGATACCGATTGGAAGCTAATCGAAGAGTCAATAAACTGGACCATTGATGCCGACAATAATTTTAAAGGCCGTTTCCCTGAAAAGTTCATTGATGTAATAAATAACAATAGTAAACTAGAACACTTTTTATCCCAATGTGAACAATTAAAGGTTAAAAAGAAGGATTTAACTGAGGATATTAATTTTTATACAAAAATCTTTCCACTTAATTTACTAAAATATGAAAACAACGACTTTTTGAACACAGAGCTTAGGGATTTAAGCAGCATTTTAAAACTTTTCGCTAATTCCACACATAAATTGCAGCATTGGATTGTCTCCCAAAGGGTTAAAGCTGAGGCTGTAGAAGGTGGATTAACCGATTTTCTCCATAAAGTGCTAAGGGAACAAACAAATGATTCATATCAGGATATTTTTTTAAAGCGATTTTACAAGCTTTGGTTGGATTCCACCTATAAGAAGTTACCTATTTTAAAACGCTTTGATTTAAAAACTCATTTAAATTATATTAACGATTTTAAAAACTTGGATGAAAACCTTCTTGAATCTAATAGCTCTAGATTAACTAAAAAGCTATTGAAGAAAAAAGAAGATTACCTGAAAAATATCGAATATAAAAGTAACGATCTGGCGATATTGACCCGTGAAATACAAAAACAAAAAAGACATAAGCCAATAAGGAAACTGTTTTCTGAAATACCGCAACTTCTTTTGACTTTAAAGCCATGCATGATGATGAGTCCGTTATCAGTTAGCCAATTTATTGATCCAACCTGCATCAAATTTGATTTAATCATCTTTGATGAGGCTTCACAAATTAGGCCAGAGGATGCAATTGGCTCACTTATGAGGGGAAATCAGGTTATCATCGCAGGAGATGATAAACAATTGCCACCAACTTCATTTTTTGCTCAGCAAATTGAAATGGACGATGAGTTTATTAACGAAGAGGAAGAAGAGGCATATGAAAGCTTTGAAAGCATTCTTGATGAATCCCTGTTGATTATGCCGCCAATGTCCTTAAAATGGCATTATCGCAGTAAACATGAGTCATTGATTGCTTTTTCCAATAGAGAGATTTATAAAAATGATTTATATACCTTTCCTAGTTCAACTAATGAAAAAAGAGATGGCATTTCTCATGTGTATGTCGAGAATGGTGTATACGATCGAGGTCGGTCAAAAAAGAACTTAAATGAAGCTGCAAGAGTAGCAGAACTAGTAATTAATCACTTTAAAGAAACACCTGAGAGATCGTTGGGAGTTATTGCTTTCAACCAATATCAACAAGAAGCAATACGGGATAAGTTAGATGAACTAACACGGAATAATCCTGTCTATGAAGCATTACTTAATGAAGAAAAAATGGAATCATTTTTTGTTAAAAACTTAGAAAATGTTCAAGGTGATGAGCGAGACACAATTATTTTAAGTGTTAACTTTGGTAAAGATTCCAACGGTATTTTACACTATAACTTTGGGCCGTTAAACAATGACGGTGGGGAACGAAGACTCAATGTTGCCATAACCCGTGCAAAATATGAATTAATTGTTGTTTCAAGTATTAAACATTCGGACTTAGATGATAGCAGGCTGAAGAAGAAGGGACCCCAGTTATTAAAGAAATTTCTATACTTTGCTCAAACAGGTGGAGATTTTAACATTAATGATGGAATCATGAACAATGGGGAATTTGATTCGCCATTCGAGGAAGATGTTTATGATACGCTTATTAAAGCTGGACTTGAAATACGTAATCAGATTGGATGTTCAGGTTATAGAATTGATCTGGCTGTCGTTGACCCCGATAATCCAGGGTCGTATCTATTGGGAATTGAATGCGACGGTGCCACCTACCACTCTACAAAGACAGCACGTGACCGAGATCGTTTAAGGCAAAGTGTATTGGAGTCTTTAGGATGGAAAATTTATAGGATTTGGTCACAAGATTGGGTTAAAAGGAAAACGGAGATAACAAAAGAAATAGTTGAAATGGTTACTGAGAAAGTTCAAATTTAATTTATAAAAAAATCACCAGAAGGATAAAAACTGAGGTTTATTATAATAGAATCAAATTAAATGGAATCTAACTAAAAGGTACTACTAGAAATTCTTCCGTTGGTAGAGTGGGCTTGCAGCTCACTCTATATTTTTTAGGTAAAGCAATTTATTGTTGAACTTTTGTATTCGAATAAGGGAAACACCGTGAGGAAATACGAGAGAAAAGAGCGTAATTCTTTTTACGCTCTTTTTTTGACTTGCAATCGTGAAGGGGAAATTTAACTAATTTAACCTTACTTATTTTAGCTATGGGAGCTTATTTTACATAAATTGATTTATCACTCAACGGAATGAAAGAGTTGGTCAATGGCTGTCCAAAAATTAATTTCCATTGGCCATTTTCATTATAAACGGCTACATTTTATGAATAGCTGTGATTTGTATACTTAGTTTCAATTTGAGCGATTGCCAGTGAATCTGTAATCATTTTAATCCCATATGTCGTTATTTCAGGAGTTGGGTCCTGAGTTATTGCTTTTAGGTGTTGCTCTATCTTGGTATCACTCGGCTTTGTTTCAGTTTTGATGTATGTTTTCATTTTAGTAACATCATGAGATTTTATTGCATTTGTATAATCTTCAAATAGCCTTGCTACCTCAGATTCCTTTTCACCCCTAGTTGTATTTAATGCCTTTACCCCTGAAGGCGGAATTCCCATGACAATTTTCCACTGCCCATCTTCTTTGACAACAGGTACGGTTCGTATATTAAGTGTATTTTTATATGTTGATTGTACTGAGACCAATGCTATGTTTTCATCAATTATGTTTAAGCTTGTTATCTTAGCTTTTTGTAAAGGATTTCTTTTGCAATAACTGGAAAATGCATCTTTAAGATTGTTAATTTTAAGGTAATATTCCGAGTATTTCATCATGTCTTCAGTGTTACAATTTTTTTGTGCATTGAGGAAATTAACCACACTAGTTAAAGCATCATCCTTTGATGCAGCATTTACCTTTTTGTTAACAGATAGTTCATTAAATATGAAAAGAAGCATAAGAAAAACTACAACTTTGCTTAACATAATGGATGTAGTTTTTGAATTTTTTATCATCATGTATCACCTCATTTTATTAAATCAAATTTATTTTTAACCAATTAATTAGTTTTATGTTAATAATTCATTAAATCATTTTACGTTTACATATTTACTTCAAGTCATTTATTGAAACTAGAAGTAATTGGGAATATTAACGTCCAGTATACAGTGAAGGGAAGTCTGTCCATTGAAAAAGATTTGCTATTGTATATTGTTCGTTTGTATGATGATAGCTCCAGTAACGACATATGCTTCTGGTAAACCAACAAAGCCCCTTAAAGCAGCGTTCATCAGAAATGATGACCTATGGATAAAAATTGGGGAGAAAGAGAAAAAAATCACGTATGGAGATTATGTTAGATTTCCGAAGTGGTCATTTGATGGTAATTGGGTTGCCTATCTTAAAGGGGAAAAAAAGGGCGAGATCACTATTTATGAAGGTGAACTGTGGCTTTACAATATACGATTAAACAAACATTTTAAAGTCTACTCAAATATAAATCGAAATTTTCAGTGGGCACCTAACAAAAATATCATTGCTTTTCAAACTAACGATTCTTTAAACATGGCGAATGTTTCTTTATTAAATAATGTTTTTAAAGTTGCTTCTCGAATTAAAAACTATTCATGGCTACCAGATGGAACTGGTTTTATTACTTCAACGAAAAGGTCAGAGAAACTCCATTCGGATATTGTCATTTCAAAAATCTTACTAAATCAATTGGCCGATAAGTCAGGGACAAAACCTTTATACACTATTGCTGTTGATAAGGATGAATATTTCACTTCAACCAGTCAGTTTAAATACTCACCTGATGAGAGATGGATCGCCTTTTTGTTAATTCCAACTGCCTCTTTGTCGGCCGATTCAAATACACTTTGTATCCTTTCTAATGACGGAAAAACCTTTAAAAAAGTTGATGAAATGTTAAATCATAAAGAATGGTTTCAATGGGCACTAGGTAATTCATTGATTGGGAATATTAGTGGTGGGGGGAGGGAGGCAATTAAGAATAAAAGGTTAAAGGTAACAAGCCCCCTTAGTTGGTCCTCAAAGAACTATACACCGAATGGTTTTGTGGATCGGGATTTAACGTGGATTAACAAAGAGTATCTTATAACGGCAAGAGCAGAAGAAAGTGATTGGGTAGAAGTTGAGCATAGGCCGTTACCAGCTTTGCATAAGATTAATCTAATGTCGAATAAACAATTAAAATTAACTTCTCCAGCACATGGTCAGGGAGATTTCTATCCTCAAATAAAAGACAATAAGCTCGTATGGGTGAGGACGAACAGACAAACAGCCGATATTATGAAAGCAAACCTCAATGGTTCTAACCAAAGGAAATGGATTTCCCAAATCGATTTAGGCAGTTGGTATTATGAAAAATGGGATTGGGAAGAAGTGTACAGTTTATATGTTGATAAAACATACCATTTTCTACACTAATAATTAGGAGCAAATACCAAACAAAAAGGAATTTGTACTATAAGGAGAATTTTTTGGAAATAGAGAAAATAAAAAAGATTGTTAAGGAATTCCCAGAGAGCGATGCAAGGCTACTTCTTAGTCATATTTTAAAGAATATGGGGTTAAACTTTGAAAAAATGGACTGCCCAATTTAAATAAGGCAGTCCTATCCTTTTACCGTTATTTCTTTAGTTCTACAACAATGTCTTTTAAAGTAAACTCTTTTTTCCCTTTACCAGGTTTCTCTGGCAGCGGAATATTCTTTACTCCATTTGCTGTTATTTGCACTGAGGCTGAATTATTTGAATTGTAATCGATAAAAGTAACGTGTGGAGTGATAATAAGTTTCTTCGCTTTCTCGTTCAATTTTCCGAATGTTTTGCCCCCATATACATTATAATTATCTCCTGAAGCTCCATTATCT
This sequence comes from Neobacillus sp. KR4-4, assembly GCF_042136325.1. Classification (NCBI taxonomy): domain Bacteria; kingdom Bacillati; phylum Bacillota; class Bacilli; order Caryophanales; family Bacillaceae; genus Neobacillus; species Neobacillus sp. KR4-4. Next base: position 4,986 of record NZ_JBHHJU010000049.1, on the reverse strand, counting down.
TGCCCAGAGTAGCTATTCCCTAAGTCATCTCTAATTTCTAAATCCACTAAGACCCCATCCCAAATGCTTTTAACCATACTAGAGATCTCTTGATTGTAATAGACCGTAAATGACATTGGATTTGTCGTAATTTTTTCAATGTTAACTTTTACCCCATTTTTTTCAGCACTACCTTCGGTTAGTTGTATTCGGTTATTGGTAGCATTTAAACTAAAAGCAAATTTCCAATCGCCTTTAATTTCAGTCTGATTATCTGGATTCTTAATGCTGTCAATATCCCATTGAATATTAGCAACATCCAATTTCTTATTTTCCAAATCACTAACAGTAAGGATTCCAACATATTTGTTTGAATTTATTTTCGAAGTTTTACCAGTTCCGCCTAAAGCTTTCATACCTCTTATTTTTGGCATAGAAATCCCTGCATTACCTAGATCTTGATTGCTTTCAATAGAATAGGTAAGGGTAACAGTTTTACCATCAAAAACAGCATCATTTATCGTGAATTTTACGCCGTTACTTTCTTTAGTAAGATTGACATCGCTTGAGTATTTCTTATAATCAGAATACAGTCCATTTCCTTTATCAGTTGAAACCTTTGATTGGCTGTCTTTGTTGGTATAAATTCCAGTCATTCCATTATCGAAAAAACGAAAAATATCATCAATTACAGGGATGTTTTTAGCATAGACTGGAAGAGTTAATCCAAATGTTGTAGCCGAAATGCAAAATAAAATAGAAGCAACCACAACATTCTTTTTCCAACTGTTCCTTTTTTTATGATTAACTATTGATTTTTTTAGAGATTTTTTTACCTGAGCCTTTTCGAATTCAGTTACTTCTAATTCCTCAAACTCACTTTCATCTATGTTAAAATCGTTGATTAATTCATAAAAATCCTTCATAGACCATTCTCCCTTAATTTAAGATTTAAGGCTATTTTATTTAGTTTGGACTTCCCTCTATAAATTCGGTTATCTATTGATGATTTGGAAAGCCCCAGCTTATGAGAAATTTCTTCAGATTTTAAACCCAAAAAGAATCTCATAATAAAAATCTCTCGGTCGACCTGTTCAAGGCCATTAATTAACTTAATCAACTCTGTCCTTTCTTCCATCTTGATTAGTTGTTCTTCTGCTGATTTTTCTTTGTTAATTTGAAGATGGTCTGAGGGGAATTCTACTTTTTTAGTCGTTTTTCTGTAATAATCGATAGCTTTAAACTTGGCTATTACACACACCCATTTTTTAAAATCGTTTACATCACCCTGAAACTTCGATGAATTATTCCAGATTGATAGGAAAGTATCGTTAATACATTCTTCGATCACGCCATCATTGTTAAGGGGAGTAAGAACTTTATGGGTTACCCCTTTTACCAGCGGTAGATACTTATCGACAATAAACTCTAGTGCATCTTCCTTTTTATGTTGTAATCGTTTTATAAAATTGGCTTCATTAGACTTCATCAAATGATACCCCTTAGTTTATTTGTAAAAGCTTTTACATCCTATACAACGAATAGAAAAAGTTTTTTTCTCGCTTTTTTCTAAAATATTTTAATTTTCCTTAGTCTACCATTTTGACACTTTAACGGGTATAGTTTTATACAATTGGTGTGGCTGTCTATTGGAGTTTATTTACTATTTGAGCAATTATTAATGCTTATCACCGAAGACATTTGAGGGTAGGTTTTTGTATTTGCAATAATTAATGTCGTTTGGTTGAGGAAATATCAAATTTAAAAACATTATGCTGAAAACTTCTTTGTCCAATATTTTGTCTATAGGCATAATATAATAGAAAGAGTGTCAAAAGGATGGGTAGGGGTTTTTATTGAATATCAATCAAAAGGCAATTGAACTACTTGAGGAAAATAAATATGATGAATCGTTAAAACTGTTTCAACAAGCTCTTCAAGAATTGAGAGATGTACAATCCTTAACAAACCTTGCCTGGATATACTGCCATGAAGAGGATGATTATATAGCTGCTCTTGGTTTGTTGGAAGAGGCTATCAAAATGAATCCAATCTCATATTTTCCCTATAATTTGTTGGGAGAGGTATATCTTAGAACTGAAAAATGGGAGGATGCAAAGGATATATTGCAAAAATCCATTGAGATCCAACCCACAAAAGAGGCTTATAATAACCTGGCAATGGCGAATTACAACCTAGGAAATGTAGAAGCTGCAGCTAAATATTTTCTACTTGGTTCAGACGAATCGGATTGGGCACTGTACGGACATGTTAAATGTTTACTTGAGTTAGGTTATATAGATGAGGCCAAACGAAAGCTTGATACTTTTTCACAAGATGACGAAGAGTTTGTTGGGGAAATTGATTTAGCTGATTTATATATAGAAGTTGGTTCTTATATAGCGGCTGTTGAATGGTTTGAAAAGGGGTGGACTATTTATGCGAAGCACCCTGATTGGATTAGTCGATACGTATTTTCACTAATGAAGTTAAACAAACTTGATCGTTCTAATGAAATACTACATGAAACAATCAAAGAAAAAACTGAAGAACTTAAAGACCTAGATGAAGAAGAAGTTGATGAAACATGGACAGAAACCGATAAGCAAGAAATTATCCGAGAATTACAGGATGAAATAGCAGAGTATAAACAAACGTTTAAACGAATTTCTTCAGCATATATTCCATCCATGGAATTTGAACCATTTGTTAAAACTGCATGTTATCTGTTTGGATGCAATCGTCATAACCATCCTGAATACAAAGGGTAGAGTACTAAATTTGGAGCACAAAAAGGAATTAATTATGATATGAGACTTAAAAAGAAAAGAAAAAAGAGAAAATGGGATTGGCTTCTAGACCTTTTGTAAGTGCTAGACTAAATTGAACAGTTTACGACAATTAAATTTGAACACTTATTTACTAAGATTGTTCTCCACCTTATGATAGATTTTTATACTTCTATGATTAGGCGGAGGAATTGAAAAGGTGGATAAGTTTGAAATGTATGTTGAAATTAGAGGAATGCTCAATCAGAAATACAGTATTTCTACTATCGCTAGGAAACTAAATATATCAAGAAATACGGTTTACAAGTATATTCGTAAATCACCAGAGGAAATGGCCGAGTGGACGGCATCGACAGTGACTAGAAGTAAGAAGTTAGACATTCATAAGGAATTAATCCTTCATTGGTTAAGAGAATTTCCAGATTTAACTGCAGCTCAAGTGCAAGACTGGCTTAAAGAGAAATATCCTGAATTCAAAGTTGGGGAAAGTACGGTAAGAAGCTATGTAAGGTGTCTTCGAGAGGATTTTCAAATTCCAAAAGAATCAAGTACTAGGGATTATCAAGCAGTCCCTGATCCTCCAATGGGTGAACAAATCCAAGCAGACTTTGGATTTAAAACGGTAAAGAACCGATTTGGTAAACCAGTTAAGTTAGTTTTTATTGTATTTGTCTTAGCACATTCCAGATACAAATACGTCGAATATCAAAATCGCCCTTTCACGACAAAGGATGTAATTTCAGCTCATAGGAATGCATTTAAGGAATTTGGGGGTGTTTCAAAAGAGATCTTGTATGACCAGGATCGACTAATTGTTGTATCTGAGAACGAGGGGGATATTTTACTCACCGAAGAGTTTCAACAATTTGTAAATGAAATTAAATTTGAAGTTAAACTCTGTAGAAAAGCTGATCCAGAAAGTAAAGGGAAAGTAGAAAATGCGGTTAAGTTTATCAAGAATAACTTCATTAATAATAGAATTTTTCATAATATTGATTCCTGGAACGAGCAGTCTCAGAAATGGTTAAAAAGAACAGGTAATGGCAAAATTCATAACGGCACAAAAAGAAGACCCGCCGATGTGTTTCTCCTCGAAAAGCAACACATGCGACAGGTCAACTCGCTAAATCATATTCACAAAACTAGTATAACAAGAAGTGTTCGAAAGGACAATACAATCCTATATCTCTCGAACAGATACTCTGTTCCGTTAGGAACATTTCAAAAGTATCCAGAAGTCCTTTATTATGTGACCGATGATAATAGGCTAGTAATCTATGTCCAGGAGTCAGGGGAAATACTGGCAACACATTGCATTAGCCCTGATAAAGGAAAACTCATTCAAAATAGATCCCATCAACGGGATAGATCGAAGGGAATAAAAGAGCTTATTGAAGTTGTTAGTGAACATTTTACAAATAAATCACAAGCTACTAAGTACCTGAATGAGTTACGAAATAGGTATCCTCGTTATATACGAGACCAGTTAAGCTTAATAAAAAAATGCATGGAATTAGGCTCATTAGAAGTAATAGATGAGGCACTAGCACTCTGTATGGAGAGGCAACTCTTTAGTGCGAATGACTTTCAAGATGTTGTATCCCTCTTTAAACGACAACGCCAAGTGAACAGTACAATCGCCAGCGATCAACAGATTGATACAGATTATAACGACATCGCTGAGTTAACACTAACAGATACTGAGGCAAACCAGCGTCCATTGGAAGATTATTACACTATCATGGAGAGTACAAAATGAAGCAGATAAAATATCTTCAAGATTCCCTCATTTCACTTCGGTTGGTGGAAACATCAAAAAAGCTCCCTTCTCTTCTCGAAGAAGCTGAAAAGGAGCAGCTTAGTTATATTGCTTTCCTGAACAATGTAGTGGAGTACGAGCGAAAAATGAGAGACGAGAAAAATATGGAAAAACGATTGAAACTCGCTACATTCCCATGTATTACTCCGTTGGAGCAATTTAATTTAGATGAACAAGAATCCCTAAGCTTAAAACAGTTTAATCAATTAAAAGAATTAGCTTGGATTGAGCAGTTATTTAATCTTATTCTATTGGGACCGCCAGGTGTGGGAAATTATCGAAAGTTTTAGTTTATGGAAAGAAATAAGTGTATATGCCCTATTTGAATTGATATATACGTTTATTTCTTTCCATAACACCTCACAATAGATGTATTAAATCTAGGAGGTGCCATATGGA
>NZ_JBHHJU010000048.1:0-19776 GCF_042136325.1 Neobacillus sp. KR4-4 | reverse complement strand
TTAAATAAGACAAAACCTTCCAATCATCAGTTAGTGGAAGGTTATTTGGCATGCATAATTTTAGTATATCATGACTAAATTTTATTTTTTATTGAAAAATATTGACAAACTATTAGCTGGTTTATTTTAAGTTTTCCGGATTTAATACCTTTAACTCTGGAAGAACAAATAGGCCATCTTTTCGTATTAAGACATCGTCAAAATAGATTTCTCCTCCGCCATACTCCGGCCGCTGAATGTTAACCATATCCCAGTGGATATTGGAATGGTTGCCATTAAAGGCATCATCATAACATTGCCCAGGTGTAAAATGGAAGCTGCCAGCGATTTTTTCATCGAACAAAATATCTTGCATTGGATTAAGAATGAACGGATTAACGCCAATAGCAAATTCACCAATATAACGCGCACCTTCATCGGTATCGAAGATTTTATTAATCCGACTAGAATCATTGGATTCGGCTTCAACAATCTTCCCTTTTTTGAAGGTTAACTTCACATTTTCAAACGTAAACCCTTGGTATGGTGAAGGAGTGTTATACGTAATTACGCCATTGACTGAGTCGCGAACAGGAGCCGTATAAACCTCACCGTCAGGAATATTTAATCGTCCGGCACATTTTATGGCCGGTATATCCTTAATGGAAAAACTAAGGTCAGTTCCTGGACCTGTGATTCGAACTTTGTCTGTTCGATCCATTAGCTCTTTCAAACTATCCATTGCTTTATCCATTTTTCCGTAATCGAGGTTACAAACATCAAAATAAAAGTCTTCAAATGCCTCTGTACTCATCTTTGCTAATTGAGCCATGGAAGAAGTTGGGTAGCGAAGAACAACCCATTTTGTCTTTGGAACACGAATGTCGCGATGAACTTTTTTACCAATCGTATTTCCGTGGATTTTCATTTTATCATCTGGGACATCGGATTGTTCACTGATGTTATCCCCGGAACGAAGGCCTATGTATGCATCCATTTTACTCATTACATTTGCTTCGAATTCGGCCATCATGTTATATTGCTCTTCTTGAGCTCCAAATAAGAGTGAGCGGTCTACCTGATGGTCCTTTAACAGCACAAAAGGGTATCCCCCCGCTAAGTAGGCTTCCTTTACGAGGGCGGTCACAAGCTCACGCTGCAGCCCGAAGTTCTCAATTAAAACCTTTTCTCCTTTTTGGAGCTGGACCGAATAATTAATTAAGTTTTTTGCTAGTTTTTCAATACGAGGATCTTTCATACTTTACGCCTCCAACAAAAAATAATGTTCTTACTAACATATTGTAACCGAATAAGCCTTAAAGTTGATAAATAAAACTATTGTAGCCCATACTTGTTGAAATTTTTTAAAGAAACGGCAGGAAAAGAGGACAAAAATATGGAAGTAGTATAAGATAATTAGCGAGGTTTATATCTTTCCATGATGGGATATACATATTGATAGGATTAAGGCGGAGGTGCACGATGCAAATAATTTTATACTTAAGCGTAGCCTTGATAGCAATCGCGTTTTTTGTGCTTGTCATCTTTTTATCGACAACACTCAAATCATTTCAAGTTACACTTACAAGCGTTTCGAAAACTTTAGCTGGATTGGAAAAACAGTTGGATGGTGTAACAGCTGAGACAACCGTACTTTTACAAAAAACAAACGCATTAGCAGATGATCTCAAAGAGAAAACGGAAAGCTTAACAAGCGTTGTAGATGCGGTAAAAGATGTGGGCACAACAGTCAATAAATTCAATGGAACACTTAAAAATATTACAAAAACAGTGGATATCCAAGTTGAGGAAAGCAAAGAAAAAATTTCGCAAATTGTGCAATGGAGTAATGTCATTCTAGAATTAAAGGATAAATGGCAGGCAAGAAAGCAACAAAAAAGTGAGATAAGCGTAAATGAAGGTAAGAAGGTTAGATCCCATTAAGAACTAGAGGAGGAATTTGAAGATGTCAAATAGGGAATTTGATTCAAGAGAGACGAATCAAACTCGAAATGAGGAGTCATCCAATAGTTTTCTGCTTGGTGCAATTATTGGAGGAGTAGTTGGTGCTGCTGTTGCTCTCTTTCTGGCTCCCAAATCGGGAAAAGATCTGCGGAATACGTTTAGTAACCAAGCTGGGTCCATCATCGATAAGACATCGACAATGAAAGAAAATGTAATGAGCAAAAGTAATGAATTAGTCTCTAAGAGTTCCTCGCTGTCCCAAGGAATCGTCCTGCAATCTACAGGACTATTGGATAAGGTTAAAGGGAAAATAACCAACCAAGGCGAACGAGAGGACGAAACAGAATCAACCTATATTCCCATTCAGCCCTTGAAAGAAAAGAGCAAAGCAAAGAAATCCATCGAAATTGGACACTTAGATAGCACTGAAATAAGAAAAAAACTCGAGGAAGCGGAGAGGGCATTAGAAGAGGAAGAAAATAAGGTTAAGCTTTAAAAACATGGATGAATTGAATCAGTTTATTTGTGATAGAAACGGTGGAGTGATAAAATTACTTCACCGTTTATTTCATTTTTGGAGGAATGTACATATGTTAGAGAAAATTGATTCCATTGAACAATTTGATGAAGTATTGAAAAAGGAGAGTAAGTTCTTTCTCTTAAAGCACAGTTTAACATGTCCCATTAGCCATGCAGCATACAAGGAATATGAAAAGTTTGCAAATGAAAATCAGTCTGTACCTACTTATTTCCTTGCTGTTCAGGATTCTCGTCCATTGTCTAATGAGGTGGCTGAAAAATTCCAAATTAAACATGAATCACCGCAAACGATCCTATTTTCAAATGGGGAGCCATTATGGAATGCTTCCCACTGGAAAATTACAAACCGCTCCCTAACAGGTGCTATTGCTGAAAATCAATAAATTCATTAAAGTTTGTGGTAAATAAAGGGCAGATTTCGTTCTAATATTATACACAATGCTTTAGTGCTTAAAAGCGTTTAACCATTAAAGAAAAAATTAGTGACAAATAAAAACATATCCGATATAATAAGCCTAATTATAAAGATGAATATATTTGAATGTACACGTTAAGCTTTTCACAAAAGAACATATATGCATTCAGAACTTTTTAACAGAAAGATCTGTTTAGCAAAGGAAAAGGCGGGGACGAAGGATGGGCAAAAAAATCGAATTAGAACAATTGAGGGCACGGGTCGATGAGCTAAACTTAGAATTGTTAAGATTAATTAATGAAAGGGCACAGCTGGTTCAGGATATTGGCCGAGTGAAAGAAAACCAAGGTGTGTACCGTTATGATCCAGTCCGTGAAAGAAAGATGCTTGATATTATTAAAGAGCATAATGATGGTCCTTTTGAAAATTCAACAATTGATCATATTTTTAAAGAGATTTTTAAAGCAGGTCTTGACCTCCAACAGGATGACCATAGTAAGGCATTGCTTGTTTCTAGAAAAAAACAGCCTGAAGATACCATTGTAACATTAAAAGGTGAAAAGATTGGCGATGGCAAGCCACACTTCGTATTTGGTCCGTGTGCAGTCGAATCATATGAACAAGTGGCAACAGTAGCGAAATCGATGCAAGAAAAAGGCTTAAAGCTTCTTCGTGGCGGAGCTTATAAGCCAAGGACATCTCCATACGATTTCCAAGGGTTGGGGGTAGAAGGCTTAAAAATCCTAAAACGGGTTGCTAAGGAATTTGATATGGCTGTAATCAGTGAAATTGTCAGCCCTGCCGATATTGAAATGGCGATTGATTATATTGATGTCATCCAAATTGGGGCACGTAATATGCAGAACTTTGAATTGTTAAAAGCAGCGGGTTCTGTAAATAAACCTGTATTGTTAAAAAGAGGGATTGCGGCGACAATCGAAGAATTTATTAATGCGGCCGAGTACATTGCCTCACAGGGGAATAGCCAAATCATTCTTTGTGAACGAGGCATAAGGACTTATGAGCGCGCCACAAGAAACACTCTTGATATTTCAGCGGTACCAATTTTAAAACAAGAAACACATTTACCTGTCATGGTTGACGTAACTCATTCTACTGGCAGAAGAGACCTTTTATTACCGTGTGCAAAAGCTGCTATTGCAATTGGTGCAGATGGTGTGATGGCTGAGGTACATCCAGACCCGGCCGTGGCGCTTTCCGATCAAAAGCAGCAAATGGATCTTAATCAGTTTGATAAATTCTATAACGAACTTCTCGCATCCAACTATGTTCGGGTTTAATTGTAAGAAATAGTAATAAAAACCTTCTGCATCTTCATGGCAGGAGGTTTTTTTGATATTATTTAGTATTTTTGCAAAAAATGTTGACAAATGCAATTGCGGCTTTTCCCTTCTTATCGTATGATTAAATACATATTAAAGATTGTTTACGTTCTCACAAACAAAAACAAAAAACAAATGATTAAGTTTATACAACCTGTTGTAAAATAATGAAAACAATGATCGTTTTAGGAGAGTGTGTATTAGGTGAATATAACAATTTATGATGTCGCAAGAGAAGCAAATGTTTCGATGGCTACGGTTTCCCGTGTAGTAAACGGAAATCCGAACGTTAAACCAGTAACACGGAAAAAAGTATTAGAAGTGATTGAAAGACTAGGCTATCGTCCGAATGCTGTAGCAAGGGGATTGGCTAGTAAAAAAACAACCACTGTCGGGGTAATTATTCCCGATATCTCAAATATCTTTTTTGCAGAATTAGCTCGTGGGATCGAAGATATTGCCACAATGTATAAGTACAACATTATTTTAAGCAATTCAGATCAAAACAAAGACAAGGAATTACATTTGCTTAATACAATGCTTGGTAAACAAGTGGACGGGCTAGTATTCATGGGTGGCAATATCACAGCAGACCATGTCGAAGAATTTGAAAAATCACCTGTACCGATTGTGCTTGCGGGTTCAATTGAAGAATCCAACACAATACCTTCCGTAAATATTGATTATGAGGAAGCGGTATATGACTCCATCAAGGAATTTATTGAAAAAGGTCATAAGAATATTGCTTTTGTCGTGGGTCCACTTCATGAACCTAAGAATACAATCAAGAAACTTAGAGGGTACCAAAGGGCATTACAAGAAGCTGGCATTGCTTATAATGAGGAGCTTATCGTTGAAGGTGATTATACCTACGACTCTGGGATTGAAGCAATCGAAAGACTACTGGAAATCTCAGCTAGACCTACGGCGATCTTGGTTGGATCTGATGAAATGGCACTTGGCGTTGTGCATGGTGCAGAGGACAAAGGTTATAAAATTCCTGAGGATTTTGAGGTTATCACATCTGATAATACAAGGCTGTCACTGATGGTGCGTCCGCAATTAACAACCATCGTTCAGCCGTTATATGATATTGGAGCAGTTGCGATGCGACTTTTAACCAAATTGATGAACAAAGAAAAGGTATCAGATCAAATTGTGGTTCTTCCACACCGGATTGAACACCGTCGTTCAACAAAATAATTAAAAAGATGGGTTGACCAAACTTAGTCAACCCATCTTTTTATATTGACTCACTTTTTTGTTGGCTTCTAATTGGGTAAAGAGCTTTTTCGAGTGTTAATAAATTCTTTTCGGTAATCTCTGCTTTTCTCGGGATGGGGGTATATAAATTTTCTGGGTCATCCCATTCCTTTGGTAATGCCACTGGAGATTCTTTTTGCCAAGTATCTATCCATTCTTGAGGTAAACGGCCATAACAGTTTGAGTTTTCAGTCATCTCATGCCAAATTATTGCCCAGGCTCTTGGAACGACACGCCAAATATCATAGCCACCTCCGCCAACAGCAATCCATTTTCCGTTACAATATTGATGGGCGATTTCATGGGCTAGTCTAGGTATTTCCCGATAGGTTTTCATGGTTGAAGATAGATGTGTTAATGGGTCCAAATAGTGAGAATCTGCGCCGTTTTGGGTAAGAATCACATCGGGTCTAAAAAAATCAGCTACTTCTCTAAGGGCATGTGTATAGGCGTAAAGCCAAGATTCATCTTCGGTAAAAGCATCAACGGGTATGTTAAATGAATAACCATAGCCCATCCCTTGACCGCGTTCATTTACATTGCCAGTGCCAGGGAATAAATATCTTCCTGTCTCATGGATGGACAGTGTGCATACCTTGGGATCATCGTAGAAGGACCATTGAACCCCATCTCCATGATGAGCGTCAGTATCCACGTATAAAACACGAGCATTATATTTTTCCTGTAAATATTTGATGGCGACCGAACTGTCATTATATACGCAAAACCCAGACGCTTTTCCCCTGAATCCATGATGCAGCCCTCCGCCTAAATGGAGAGCATGCAGAGCCTTTCCAGTCATAACTTGATCGACGGCTGTTAATGTCCCTCCAACAAGTAAAGCGCTTGCTTCATGCATGTTAGGGAATATAGGGGTATCTTCTGTACCAAGTCCATAGTTTTCGGCTATTCCTGGAGATAATAGACCATTGCCTGCTTTTTTTACTGCTTCTATGTAATTTATGTCGTGAATTAAGGCTAGCTCTTCATCAGAGGCTATTCTTGGCGGGATGACATTCTCTGAATGAAGCGCATTCATCTTTTCTAATAAGTCCACTGTTAATTTAAGCCGGAATTGGTCAAAAGGATGTTGATTACTAAATTTGTATTTCAGAAGCTCATCTGAAAATACGAAGGAACACTTATCACTCATAGTGAAATCCCCGGCAGATTAGGCCAAAGTACGTGAAAACCAGCCTGTTTAAGATCTTGAATTAATAAAGTGGGATTCATTGTCTGTACTCTAATCACAAGTATTTTAAACTGATCATCCAACTTATCAGGGTAAACGAGGACACTCAGAATATTTGCATTCCGTTGCTTAATCACAGTGGTTATTTCACTAAGTTTACCGGCAAGATTAGGAACCTTGATTTCAATTTGAGAACCTGGCTGATGGGCACCCGTTAATTCCACCATTGTCCAAAGTAAATCGGTTTCAGTCACGATTCCGACTAATTCCCCATTATTGATGATAGGAAGACAACTGATTTTATGTTCATAAAAAACGCCAGCTACTTCCTCTACAAAATCTAAGGGATGACCGGTAATAACGTTTCGTTCCATAATTGAGTTAAGTGGTTTTTTTATATCTTCTGGATGCTCATTCGCATGGAAAATAGATGGAGTTGCTTCATGGATTTTTGCCACTGTTACAAGGCCCACTAAATGTTTTTCATGGTTGATAATAGGGATATGGCGTATTTTTCTTGATTCCATTAATTGAATGGCGTCTGCAATAGTATCTGTCGGAAGGAGTGTGGCGACATCTGTTTTCATAATTTGTTCTATTATCATTTGAACATCCTCCTTTTCTTAAGCATTTAACATTGAGTTAGTACATAAACCGGTTCATAAATCTGAGGCGGTCAAATTTTTGGAGGGTTTCTTGATCGATTCTTTTCCCCATCCGTGCCATGAGACAGTTGGCAGGGTGCGAGCAAATTTCAGGATCATCGGTTGCATACCATTCAAGACCACCTGCATTCATCATTTTCTCCATAATTTTCCGGTACTCCCACACATTCAATTTGGTACTTTTTAAATCCCAGTGCCAATAATACTCTGTCGTGATAATGAGGTAATCTTCCATCGCATCATCCATCATGCCGACGATAAGAAGATTTTTACCCACAGAACAGCCCCTATATTTTGGAATGACTTCGATTGCGCCTAGTTCAATTAAATTTTCAATTTTGCCTTCTGACCATCGTTCAAGCGGATCAGGGTATAGGAAGGTCACATAGCCGACAATAGTATTTTGATGTCTGGCGATAATAATTCTGCCTTCTGGAAGGTTTGCTATTCCAATTAAGGCCTGATGCTGCTGCGGGGGCTGGCGGAATGCAATGAGGTCTTCATGGAAATCAAATCCAGCCAGTTTATCTGCATTAATGGGTCCTTCAATAATTATAGAACCATGGGGCGTTTTTAATTGTTTGGCATTGTATGTCTTTTTGTGTTCCATACGATCACCTACCTTGGGAAAATCCATCAATATTAATTCTATTATACATAAAATCTATCAATGATAAGTAACTTCACAAAATTTTCTGTAAGATAAAAATAATATCTTTCTAGGCATTTAGTAAGTAAAAATAAAAAATGTATATAATTTACTTTTTAAAAAATTGCGAATAGTATATATTTGTACTATAGTAATTTTAAAATAAGTTCAAAGGGGGAGATTGAATGAAAGTGGAAGCGTTACCAGTCGTACAAGGGGATCATAATCTAGTAAATTATCAAGAAAAGTATAGGGATTTTGATTGGAAAGAAACGGAAGGGGAATTTACATGGAGTGAAACAGGTCTTGTCAACATGGCTTATGAGGCCATCGACCGTCACGCGAAAACCTTCCGGAAAAATAAAGTAGCCCTATATTATCGAGATGGTTCAAGAAATGAAAAGTATACTTTTAAGGAAATGAAAGAACTATCAAACAAAGCGGGCAATGTGTTAAAAACATTCGGAGATGTCGATAAAGGCGACCGTGTCTTTATTTTTATGCCGCGCTCTCCAGAACTTTATTTTACGGTATTAGGTGCCATCAAACTTGGGGCAATTGTTGGTCCATTATTTGAAGCATTTATGGAAGGGGCTGTCAGGGACCGCTTGCAAGACAGTGAGGCGAAGGTTTTAGTTACCACCCCTGAACTGTTGGAACGTGTACCTGTTCAAGAGCTGCCAGCTCTTAAGTCTATTTTCCTTATTGGTGGGAATGTAGATGAACAAGGACCATACATTGACTTTCTGAAAAAATTTGAATCTGCAAGTAAAGATCTTCAAATTGAATGGGTAGACAGAACCGATGGTCTCATCCTGCATTATACATCCGGGTCTACTGGGAAACCAAAGGGCGTACTGCATGTACATAATGCCATGATTCAGCATTATCAAACAGCAAAATGGGTGCTCGATTTAAAAGAAGACGACGTATACTGGTGTACAGCTGACCCAGGCTGGGTAACAGGGACAACATACGGAATCTTTGGACCATGGCTTACAGGAACATCAAATGTGATTGTAGGAGGGCGGTTTAGTCCAGAAGCTTGGTATCAAATGATTGAAGACTTTGGAGTAACGGTCTGGTACAGTGCACCAACGGCGTTCCGGATGTTAATGGGTGCAGGTGATGAGTTGGTGAAGAAATTCAACTTAAGCAGCCTCCGCCACGTCCTGAGTGTTGGAGAGCCTTTAAACCCAGAGGTAGTTAAATGGGGAGTAAAAGTATTCAACAAGCGCATTCATGATAACTGGTGGATGACAGAAACTGGTGCGCAGCTGATTAGTAATTATCCTTGTATGGAAATTAAACCTGGTTCCATGGGGAAACCAATTCCAGGTGTGGAAGCAGCGATTGTTGATAATCAAGGAAACGAACTGCCTCCATACCGGATGGGGAACCTTGCGATTAAAAAGGGCTGGCCTTCTATGATGCATACAATTTGGAATAACCCTGAGAAATATGAATCTTACTTTATGCCAGGTGATTGGTATGTCTCAGGTGATTCAGCTTACATGGACGAGGATGGCTATTTCTGGTTCCAAGGTCGTGTAGATGATGTCATTATGACTTCAGGTGAGCGTGTTGGACCGTTTGAAGTAGAAAGCAAGCTTGTCGAGCATCCTGCTGTTGCAGAAGCAGGTGTCATCGGTAAACCAGACCCAGTTCGCGGGGAAATCATTAAGGCGTTTATAGCACTACGGGACGGCTACTCAGCTACAGACGAACTAAAAGAAGATATCCGTCAGTTTGTCAAAAAAGGACTAGCCGCTCACGCTGCTCCACGTGAAATTGACTTCCGTGATAAACTGCCAAAAACAAGAAGCGGTAAGATCATGAGACGGGTTCTAAAGGCATGGGAACTAAACCTTCCAACTGGTGACCTTTCTACGATGGAAGATTAAAAACCAGCTGAACAATAGGAAAATAATAAAACGCACCGACACATTGCAGTCGGTGCGTTTTAATTATTTACGGCGTTGGTGGATTAGTCGGATTAGTCGGATTAGTCTGTTGATTCGGCTGAGCTGGAACGTTTGGGTCATTCGGTACAACGGGGTTCGTTGGTTCCGTTGGTATAATCACTCCTGCATCGACTAAATTCGATGGAGCAGACTCCCTGCCGGCAATATCAACTGCTGTTACATAGAAAGATCCGGTCCCCACTTTAAATGACCGCTTAGAGCCATTGACTACACTTCCTACTTTTTTAGCACTTGCCCCACCTTGATAGATGCGGTAACCAACAACATCTTTATCCCCTGAGGCTGACCATGATATGGTATTTCCTTTTGCGTTTACGCTAACACTAGCAGGAGTTTTTCCGTTATCGTACATTCTTGCGGTTGAAACAAGAATTTTTCCCCAACGATCCTTCTGTGGAATCAGTTGACTATAATTGTGGAAGTTACTTCCAACAATCCGCTTAATAAAATCAGGATTTAAGACGAGACCAAATTGGGAAAACTCTTTTGGTGTAGAGTCTAAGGCTAAATATTTTTTGTCACCTACAGTGACATAGTTTGCTTCAATTAAGCTATCGTCTACTTTTGTAGGTACATTATTGACATTAAAGTAATCACTTTCGATTAAACCTGCTTTTGAACAAGCTTTAGAAGGAAGCATTCCTGAAACAGCACAATAGGAGCGTTTCACGATTCCTTTTGGCATTTTAAATGACTTGTCCGGATCAATTAAATCTGGCCTAATTTTATAGGCAGCGTTCATTAACTTTGCCCATAAGTTATTGGTCCGTGCACTATAAGACATTCCAGATGTCTGAAGCGATTTTGGTGTATCATATCCTCTCCAAAGACCAAAGGTGACATTAGGGTTTGAAGCAACAAACCAGGAGTCAATATATTGATTTCCTGTTCCTGTTTTCCCTGCCCAGTCGCTGCTAAAGTTTAATTGGCTTCTAACACCTGCTGCCGTTCCCATTTTAACAACGTCTCGCATCATATCGAGGGTTAAATAAGCTGTTTGCGGTTTAAAGACTTTAACGGGTGTTACCTGATGCTGATAGATAACCTTGCCATTTTTATCAACAATTTTATCAATCATATAAGCATCAATAAATTTACCATTGTTAGCGAAGGTGCTGAATGCATTGGTATTTTCTTCAATTGTTACCCCATTTGTCATCGAGCCAATCGAGGTAGCTAGATTTGTATAATCGTCTTTTCGTAAAGAGGTAAATCCCATTTTTTCAAGATACTTGGCAGGACGCTGCTCGACTATACTCTTGTATAGTTTAACAGCAGGAACGTTATAAGATTTCGCCAGAGCATATCGTGCTGAAACCAATCCGCTATAGCGATAGTCATAGTTTTGCGGCCATGGATCACTTCTGCCGGGCGCTAAAGCTAATGCTACGTTAGGCAGCGGTGTGCCTGGAGCTGCTTTTCCTAACTCAATCGCAGGTGCATACACTAGAAGCGGTTTCATTGTGGAGCCGTTTTGTCTAATGGCATTGGTTGCGTGATTAAGCTGTTGATCATCATAATTCCTTCCAGCCACAAAACTGATAATTTTTCCAGTTTTGTTTTCAATCAGCTCTGCTCCCACCTCAGCAGGTTCCATAACCGTTTTGACCTCTCCAGTTTCTGGATCCTTTTTTTCTTGAGGTTTATCAGGTCCGTAATATTGATAATTATCCTTTACCTTCTGCATAGCATCATAGATTTTTTTGTCAATCGTCGAATGAATCTTGTATCCATTTTGACGCAAAGCATTTCTGGCTAAAATTTGATATTTATAAGCGAGATTATCATCGTTCTTTAACTCTTTTTCTGAAATCCCATCATTTTTTGCTAAGACGGTAGTTAAAACTTCAGTGGAACGCTTTTCAATTTCGACTGTTAGCCAAGGATATTTTTCGAGTGGATTTGCGACAGGTTTGATAAAATCCTTCTTAATATCATAGGCAGAGGCCTCTGTATACTGCTTTTGGGTGATATAGCCACCATCAAACATTCTTTTTAGGACTGTTTGCATCCTTGTAAGACCTGGTTCAAGATATTTTGGTTCTTTTATCGTCCCTTCTCTTGTGAAAGGCGTATATCCGAATGGGCTTTGAGGCAATCCTGCAATGAAGGCTGCTTGTGGTAGTGTTAAATCACTTGCCTTTTTACCAAAGATTCCTTTTGCCGCTGCTTGGACACCAGCAATATTTCGTCCTGACGAGTTTCTTCCTAACGTAGACACGTTTAGATAAGCTTCCAAAATTTCCTTTTTATCAAAAAATTTCTCTAAACGAAGGGCAAGTAATATTTCACTCGCTTTTCTTTGAAATGAAACTTCATTGGTTAAAATTTGATTTTTAATTAATTGCTGTGTTAAGGTACTACCGCCGGATTGTACCGCGGAGTTTGTCACTTCTTGGAAGACTGCCCGGAATACGGCTTTTGGTACGACACCTTTATGTTTGTAGAAGTATTCGTCTTCAGTCGCAACAACTGCGTTCACCAAATAATCGGATACATCTTCTAGCTTTACTTCTTCTCGTTCTAAATCTGTACGGAGTTTTCCAAGATATTTATTATCAGCAAAATATAACTCAGATGTTTCCGTGTAGTTATAAATGTCCTTTTTCATGCTGTCATAGGATCGGACAGGTTCATCTTTAACAAGTGAGGCAAAATAACCAGCACCGACACCTGTTGCAAATGATCCACCCAGAATTACTACTGTTAGTACAAGGAGAAACAGATTCCAAACGACTTGATATGTGATTCTTGCACTTTTAACCGTTTTTCTATGGGTAAATATGTTCAGTACGGATTTTGATTTTTCGAGCCATGCTTGTAATTTTTCAACCATCTATAGTATCACCTCATCTAAAATCACATACATTATAGCATATCAAAGGTATAAAAACTGACAAAGTTCTACATTATCTGAAATTTCCAGTTGTGTTTGACAAGTAACTATAATTATGGTAAAAAAAGCTATACATTAATTTAATAAAAAGCTATGAAGGGAACCAACTGTAGTTCTTCTATCCCTGTTTGTAGAGAGTCAGCGGTGGTGCAAGCTGATACATATAGAAGAATGAATTACGTCCTTGAGCTTTCTCTGTGAAGATTGATTGACAGTAGTGGAGAACGGTCTAAACCGTTAATTTTATGAGTTGGAGGAATGTTCCTATTCCTCAAGCTGGGTGGTACCGCGTAAATTTACGTCCCTGCATTTTGCAGGGGCGTTTTTATTTTTTTACATTATTGGAGGGAATATTTATGGATTTATTACAAGATTTGACTTGGAGAGGGATTATTTACCAGCAAACGGATGAAGAGGGGTTAAAGGATACCTTAAGTAAGGAGCCAATTTCTTTGTATTGCGGTGTCGACCCAACCGCAGATAGTATGCACATCGGCCATTTACTGCCGTTTTTAACATTAAGAAGATTTCAACAGCATGGACACCGTCCGATTGTCTTAGTTGGCGGAGCAACAGGATTAATTGGTGACCCAAGTGGAAAAAGCGAAGAACGAAAGCTGCAAACTCTTGAAACAGTTCAAGATAACGTAGCGGGAATTAAGAAGCAGCTTGAATCTATTTTCGAATTTGCAGGCGAAAATGGGGCTATTATGGTTAATAACTATGATTGGGCAGGCTCTATGGATGTCGTTACATTCTTGCGTGATATTGGTAAACATATCGGCGTGAATTATATGCTTGCAAAAGACACTATTGCCAATCGCCTTGAGACAGGAATTTCATTCACTGAATTCACATACACCATTTTACAAGCGATGGATTTCCTTCATTTGTATGAGAACCATAACTGTAAATTGCAAATCGGAGGAAGTGACCAGTGGGGGAATATCACTACAGGGTTGGAATTAATCCGTAAAGTTCAACCAGAAGGCTCGAAGGCATATGGGTTAACGATTCCGCTTGTGACCAAAGCAGACGGTACTAAGTTTGGGAAAACGGAAAGCGGTGCGATTTGGTTAGATCCTGAAAAAACAACGCCATACGAGTTCTACCAGTTCTGGATTAATACCGCAGATGCCGATGTTGTTAAATACTTAAAGATTTTCACATTCCTTTCGCACGAGGAAATTGAACAATTAGAAAGTGCTGTTCAGGAAGAGCCTCATCTTCGTAAGGCCCAAAAGGTATTAGCAGAAGAAATGACTCGTTTGATCCACGGAGAAGATTCCTTACAGCAGGCAATCAAAATTTCTCAGGCATTATTTAGTGGGGATGTAAGCAGTCTTTCAGCGACGGAAATTGCGCAGGGTTTTAAAGATGTACCAGCATATACTTCACAAAATGAGGAGAATTTGGTCGACCTTTTAGTTGCGGCGAAAATTTCTCCATCCAAGCGTCAAGCACGGGAAGACATTTCAAATGGTGCCGTCACAGTTAATGGCGAAAAAATCACAGATACCGCTTATGTATTAGCAGAAACCGATCGGATCGAAGGACAATTTACAATTGTTAGAAGAGGTAAGAAGAAGTACACATTAATCAAATACTAATAGGAGAAGGGCTTTGGGTTCAAAGCCCTTTTTTTGGGCTGGCACAGAATCCTTGCAAAAAACTAAACAGGCACAACCAGCTATATTCACTAGTTGTGCCTGTTCCCATATGACAGCTTAGGCAGCCTGTTCTTCGATGTGTTCTTTAACTTCATGACCTTCCCATTTAGTGATAACAATAGCAGCTAGTGAGTTACCAACAATGTTTACACATGTACGGGCCATGTCCAGCAGCCTGTCTACGCCTAAAATAAACGCCAAGCCCTCGACTGGAATACCGACACTTCCTAAGGTTGAAAGCAGGACGACAATTGAAACACCAGGGACACCTGCAATTCCTTTTGAGGTAATCATTAAAATAAGGACTAATGTAATCTGTTGTCCAATGCTCATATGAATGCCATACATTTGAGCGATGAACAGTGCTGCAATTGCCTGATACAAGGTTGAACCATCGAGATTAAAGGAATAGCCAGTCGGAATCACGAATGAAGTAATCCCTTTCGGACAGCCGATTCGCTCCATTTTTTCCATGATTTTCGGAAGGACGGTTTCCGAACTTGCGGTGGAATACCCTAAAATTAATTCGTCTTTTAAGTAAGCTAATAGCTTAAAAATATTATAGCCGGCTATTTTTGCGACAATGCCAAGGACCACAATAATAAAGAATATCATTGCTCCATAAACGGTCATTACCAATTTTCCGAGCGGTATTAATGATTCCAACCCAAATTTCGAAACTGTAACCCCAATTAAGGCAAACACCCCAAATGGAGCAATCTTCATAATCTGATTGGTTACATAGAACATCGCATCAGCAGTACCCCTAAAAAACGCGATAATCGGCTTACCTTTTTCACCAATTGCCGCAACGCCAAGTCCAAACATTACAGAGAAGAAAATAATAGCCAGCATGTCCCCATTTGCGAACGCCTGCACCACATTAGTCGGTACGATGTTCACGAGTGTATCAATTTTGGAGTGTGATTCCGTCGCTTTTTCAGTCGTTACATAGGAGCTGATGTCTGATTTAACGAGTTGTGAACGGTCCACGCCTGTACCTGGATGGAAAACATTGGCGATTAATAACCCAACAACGATTGCGATCGTTGTAATAATTTCAAAATAAAGGAGTGTTTTTCCGCCGAGCTTCCCTAACGATTTCATATCTCCCGTACCAGCCACACCGACAACAAGGCATGAAATAACAATCGGCACGACAATCATTTTAATTAATCGCAAAAAGATGTTTCCAATCGGCTGTAAGAATTCCTCAATATGTGGATTTCCGAAAAAAATGGCACCCACAATAATCCCAAGAATTAAACCAATAAAAATTTGCCATGCTAAACTAATTTTTTTCATTCACTTCTCTCCCATCGTAAGTTTTTTGATAGTATTAGAGTAGGGTATATTCTGTAAACGTTTCCAACGTTAACATCATACTTGTAGTACTACGATAAACTACAAAAACCTACAAATTGGATAAAAATATTTTTACAATTTATAATATTTTTTTTACGATAGAAAGGGAGTAATTGTATTCGCGATAAATTATTAGCGTATTTATTTATGATTATTGCTGTGCCCATTACTGGAGAATTGAAGTTTTACCCCTTAAGTGGAGCTGATTTAAGATTCAGCATGAGTACAACTGTATTCTTCTTCATTTTGTTATGGTCACGAAAAATCCATCCTGTTTTAGCCGGCTTTTTAACGGGAAGTGCAGTTGTTTGCTTTCGGATTATTCTGGACAAGGTACAGGTTGGCTCATTCGATTTCCCTATCCATTGTCCTGTGTTTTTTTATTACATGGTGTTCGGCATGTTTTTCCATATTTTCAAGGTAAAGAAATTGTATCATCAGCCTCTTCTCATTGGTTTGCTTGGCATGGTGCTCGAAATTATGGGGAATGTTACCGAAATGACCATTCGTCATTTTACAACCGATATGAAAATGACAACCTCGAGTTTCTTGATTATTATAGGGGTAGCAATTATCCGCAGCTTCTTTGTCCTCGGTTTTTTCAATACTATCTTAGTGCGGGAAACTAGGTTGGCTGAAGAGCAGCAAAAAAAGAGGGCCGAAGAGGTTTTACTATTAGTCTCAAATTTGTACGTAGAAATGTTTCAATTGGAAAAATCCGCGAAAGATGCGGAGAATTTAACCAGTGCCTGCTATGCAATTTATCGTGATTTAAAAGCTCTAAACAATCAGAATCAAGCACAAGCGATGTTGAAAATCGCCGGAGAATTACACGAGATTAAAAAAGATAATCAACGTATATATGCCGGTTTGTCCAAATTAATGACCAAAGAAAAATTGGATGATTTTATGAACATTCAGGAAATCATTTCTGTTGCAACTATTTCGAATAAAAATTATAGTGAGTTGCTTGGGAAAACGATTGATTTCCAAGTAAGAATTTCCGGTGACCATCCGGAGTACCGCACTTTTATCCTCCTTTCCCTAATCAATAATCTTGTCGCCAATGCTGTGGAAGCCATCGATCAGGAGGGGCAGATTGTGGTAACGTCTGAAAAGGTTCAAGACCTAGTCAAAATAACTATAAAGGATAATGGAAACGGGATTTCAAATAAGAACAAAGTGTATATTTTTGAACCTGGCTTTACGACGAAATTTGACCAGGCAGGAATCGCTTCTAATGGAATTGGTTTATCCTACACAAAAAATGTCATTGAAGATCTTGAGGGTAAAATTAACTTGATTGAGTCTTCAAAAGAAAAAGGAACCACCTTTGAAGTCCAGCTTCCGGTTGTGAATTTAATGAAAAAGGGGTGATATACAGTGAAATTTTTTATTGTCGATGATACCCCAACTATCAGAGGGATGTTATCCAATATTATTGAAGAAGAGATATTGGGTACGGTTGTGGGGGAGGCGGCTGACGGGTCTGAAGTAGATGCACATACCCTCGATATACAGGAAATTGATATATTAATGATTGACCTTCTCATGCCCATTAGGGACGGGATTGAGACAGTCAGAGAAATTGCTCCCTCCTTTCGGGGAAAAATCATCATGATCTCCCAAGTCGAAACGAAGGATATGATTAGTGAAGCGTATTCCCTAGGTGTCGTGCATTATATCACCAAGCCGATAAACCGACTTGAGGTGGTAAGTGTCATTAAGAAAGTGAGTGACTATCTTTTACTGGAAAAATCACTTCATAACATTCAAAAGTCATTAAGCTTTTTAACTACGCATAATACAAAAAAACGGCAGATTGAGAACGACCTCCCAAGTAAACAACCCATGTTTCCGTCCTCTGCCAAAAGCATCTTGCTTGAACTTGGAATTGTTGGCAAAAACGGTGAAAAGGATTTGTTGAATCTTCTAGAAATTTTACATCAATGGGACATGGAGGGGAATCGGGAGCTCCCGCCTATGAAGGATCTTTATGAGCGAGCGGCCAAAAAGCGGCTTGGTTCTTCCGTCTCTCCGGAGGAAATTAGAAAAGAAGCCAAGGCTGTGGAACAACGGATCCGCCGAATCCTCCAACAGGTGCTCGAGCATCTTGCTTCACTGGGATTAACCGATTATGCCAACCCAACATTTGAGTACTACTCATCCAAATTGTTTGACTACACCCAAGTAAGAATGAAGATGCTCGAACTGGAAGGAAAAAACCACACAGCAACTACCCGAATCGATATCAAAAAATTCCTCTATGCTTTATTAATGGAGACAAAAGGCAGACTATCACATAGGTAGATTCTCTCATTTCGAATACTCTACTAAGCGAAGCAAAAATAAAAAACCCTAGAAGCGTTAATATAACGCTTCTAGGGTTTTTGTGATTGCTGTTTAATAAGCAAATCAATTAACGTGAGTAGAATTCAACGATAAGAGCTTCGTTAATTTCAGCAGGTAATTCAGAACGCTCAGGTAAGCGAGTGAAAGTACCTTCTAATTTGTCAGCATCAAAAGTTAAGAAGTCAGGAACGAAGTTGTTTACTTCGATTGCTTCTTTGATCACATCAAGGTTACGTGATTTTTCACGAACACTGATTGTTTGACCAGGAGTTACGCGGAATGATGGGATATCAACGCGTGAACCATTAACTAAGATGTGGCCGTGGTTAACTAATTGACGTGCTCCACGACGAGTACGTGCTAAACCTAAACGGTATACAACGTTGTCAAGACGTGATTCAAGAAGAACCATGAAGTTTTCACCGTGGATACCAGCTAATTTGCCAGCTTTATCAAAAAGATTACGGAATTGACGCTCAGTTACGCCATACATATGACGAAGCTTTTGCTTCTCTTGTAATTGTAATCCGTATTCAGAAAGCTTTTTGCGTTGGTTTGGACCATGTTGTCCAGGAGCGTAAGGACGCTTTTCTAATTCTTTACCTGTGCCGCTTAGAGAGATTCCAAGACGACGGGAAATTTTCCAGCTAGAGCCAGTATAACGAGCCATGAATGACTCCTCCTTCGTGTTTTTATTTTGGTAAAATAAAAACCGTTATGAGACTCTTTGACAGCCATTTTATTTTCATGCACCTTCGCCCTTGCAGCTAAGGGTTACGAGATACACCATCATTTAAATATGAGGAATAAAATGAGACTATTCAAAGTGAACACAATAGGCTGCAATATTTTACACAAAAAGTATTATATAATTTTTATTCCTCTAAAGTCAAGAATATTTTTAAAGAATAAGTACAAACGAATTTTGTAAGAAACATTATTTTAATAAAAGTTAATAATTTATACAAATTAATATCGCCAAAATGTCTGAACATTAACTATAATTAAGAGACTATGTATATATCTGGAATTAGATCGGGTGAAACCTAAATGGATATTCTCGAGTGTGATTTACAGTGGCAAATAAAAAGATACAAACAATTAATAGAGATTACAGAAACACTACATTCATCTTTAGATGTAGAGAACCTTTTAGGTGAATTATGTGTTATTTTTAAAGAATTATATCCTGACTCCTCCTTTTCCCTATTACTTTCACAGGATACATATAGTCATAATGAACTTCCGATTATTGAACTTGAATATGATAGTGAAAATATTGCAGCTATTAAAGCATATGGATCAGGAGAACTTCAATTTGAGTATTCTGCAACTTGTGACCATACGATTATTTATGCCCCCCTCAAAGGAAAACGTATTGTCAAAACTTTTATATTAAAAAAGTTAATAATCCTTGATTTAAAGGGATTTAAATGCAAAAAACTTGCCACCCCCGTGAAATTAGGTTAAAAGTGAGGTTACCACACCGAACACCTA
>NZ_JBHHJU010000047.1:0-20997 GCF_042136325.1 Neobacillus sp. KR4-4 | reverse complement strand
AGGCCTAAAAAAATTGTCCATGCAAGCGATGCTTACTTTTGCTGCCATGAATTTGAAAAAGATGGCCAACTGGACATGGAAAAGTCCAGAAAAGGCCTAGATAAAGGTATAGAAAAGGTCAAAATTTTGCTCTTACGAGCAAAAAAACCATAAAAAGGCATTCGATTAAGCTCATCGAATGCCTTTTGTCTACAATCTGAAACCTTCCTATTACTTTAGGAAGGTTTTTTGTTTATTAAAGTCTCCGGTCCATTAATCACTTTAGTTAACTCCTCATCCGAATAGAAACCACGTATACCTGGTTTATCCTGAAGATAATAAAAGATTTCTTCGTTCGTATAGTCTGTTTTTAACCCATTAATAATAGTGGCTAAATAATTATGAGATGGCTTCTTCATTTCTACTTCAGCTTGTTCCCAAGGGGCAGTAAAGGTGAAAATGGGATACCCCCTATCCTCACCAAGATAAATAATATTTCCATACCAAGCATGGCGGCGAAATATTTTTGCCCCTTTCTCTTTTACCTCGTTTAAATCTATTTCGAAGATTTTCCCACTATTCTCCTGTTTCACCACATCTAAAAACTGTTCACTAGTGATTAAATATTTTTTACTATAAGTGAGCGAATCTTCTATTTGATTTAATCCTATAAAGGCCACACCTTGCGATTGCCACCCTGCTGCCTCCTTAGCAAAGTAAAGCGGATAATTGAATTTTAAAGAAGACTCTGCTATCGGCAGTGATTGATCTTTACAACCTGTCTCCACTCTCGTGGAACCCGCTGGACTTCCTCCCTTGATGTAGCATAAGAACCGATTCTTATTAAGATTTGAACCATAACTTGCATACCATACATACTGCTTACTTTCACTCACCATTCCCACCAACTTTCTTGTGAATTTCTTAATTCAGCTTCTTAGTTGTTCATCCAATAGGGTCAAGGACTTCCCAATCGACTCAGGAATGACGAATGTATTCCGATCCGTGTCATATGGAGTATCACCGATATTAATTATAATCAATGGAGTGCTTTTCCTTCTATATTGAGGGAATGTTGAAAATGGTGTGACCTTAAGACTCGTCCCTAACACCAATAGACAATCTGCCTCTTCGATCGTATGTAAAATTTTATTAAACCCTTCAACCGTAAACCATTTACCTGTATCACCAAATAAAACAACATCCGGTTTTATGAAACGCTCTCTCTTTTGCCGGGTTTCGCAATGGTCACAAATATAAAATTCATTCATGGTCTGAAAACGATTGATCATTTCTTCGGTCGAGTAACTTTTATTGCAATGTAAGCAGGAGGCTGTTTTCATTGTTCCATGAAATTCAATCACGCTTT
Organism: Neobacillus sp. KR4-4; assembly: GCF_042136325.1. NCBI lineage: Bacteria > Bacillati > Bacillota > Bacilli > Caryophanales > Bacillaceae > Neobacillus > Neobacillus sp. KR4-4. The sequence goes on along the minus strand of NZ_JBHHJU010000047.1, from coordinate 19,649 downwards.
TACTTCCTGCTTTTTGATGAAGTCCATCAATATTTTGAGTAATAATATGAGAAACTTTCCCTTCTCTTTCCCACTTTGACAAGATATCATGCCCTGCGTTTGGCATGGCGTCCGGATGATAAAGATTGTCGAGTGCAAATTGATAGAACTCTTTTGGATTTTGATAAAAATAATCAAGCGAAAGAATATATTCAGGTGCCAATTGATAAACTCCAGTCCTTGAACGAAAATCCTTTATGCCTGATTCAGTACTTACTCCGGCACCAGTAAGCACAACAATGTTCTTCGCATTTTTGATTAGGGTCACACATAGATCGAACTGATTATTTTCCATCAGGTCAACTCTCCTTTTTTTATCCGATTCTCAAATATGTTAATAAATCTAATTTATTATTTTACTACATAAAAAAACGATGAGAAAAAACTCATCGCTTTTTATTTTCGTGCCTGCTCCCCACTGCCTTACAAAATTTTAAAGTACTGGGGGGCAGGCATTATAGATGTTACGCAAATGCTCGTAATTTTTTATTTTTTTTCAAATGTAAAGGTTTATGTGTGTAATAGATTTTTGCAAGTGCATGATTATCACAAAGTGAACATTTTATTTTATAGGAAGCTTTGCTAATATGGGGAGTTTCTAAGAAGGTTAGAATTTCTTTCATATGTTTTTCACAGGCCCACATGATCTCACCCCGAATTTGAATTTTTTGGTTATCCTACTAAATAGTCGTGACTTCTTTCTGAATTTTATCTGGCTTTCTTTTTTTGACGATTTCTGTAAAAGCATCATCCCAAGAAATCGAAATGTCACCGTTTGTTACGAAGGTTTGACACCCGAGACGATACCCTTCATTTAACCACTCTTCTCCTAACTTTCTTCTTTCCTGCACTTTAACCTTATCTAAGAATTCGGCACCTTCTTCTGCTTTAAATACACAGTTGCCGCAAATTCCTCCACCGCATCGATTTGGGAGTTCTCCATCATAACGAAGGGACATCCTTAAAATATTTGAATTCTCTGGTACCTCTAATTGTTTATTGCTGTTAATGAAATTTATTTTTGGCATGCCTCGTATCCTCCCTTTAATTTATCTTCTTGGTATACAATATACCATATTTAAAATTATCAGACAATATAAATATTTTAAATTTTTTCATTTTTTGAAAAAGGTAAATTTTAGACCACATCGAGGAGACGGTGTGGTCATGAACATTGATGAAAACTCATCCCGAGATCTTTCCAGAATGGATCAGGTGGACAACAACTTTTCCTTTTTGTTAAGCTTTTGTTTTATACTTTCAATATAATTGATGTAAGCTTTTTTCGAGTTTTCAATATGAATCCTCATTAAATATTCAGCCATTTCCGCTTCCTTATCACGCAAGGCTTTCATGATATCGATGTGTTCTTTTAATGATTCTTTTCTTCTCCCTGGTGTCTCATATCCCATATTTGCAGCCATATGTATATAGTCAATCAAACCAGAGAGAATCTCAAATAATTTAGGGCTTTTTGATGCTTTGTTAATAAGACGATTCATTTCTATATGTTCAAAATTAAAATTTTCTTCTGCTTGATCTCTTAACTCTATTAGTTCTTTTATCTTTTGATCCAATTCTAGTTGTGTTTCTTTATCCATCCGCCCCGCGGCCAATTTAACAGCAAGGACTTCTAATGAGGAAAGAATTGTAAATACCTCGATGACTTCATTCTCTGATATATTTGAGACCACGACACCTTTTCTTGGAACTGTTTTTACAAAACCTTGGGACTCCAAGCGAAACATGGCCTCTCGAATCGGTGTGCGGCTGATGCCTAATTTCCCAGCCAGTTCTCGTTCAATTAACCGGTCGCCGGCTTTTAATTCGCCCTCAAGAATCATTTCCTTTAAATAGTTATATGCATGCTCACGAATCGATAAAAGATTGTTTTCCTCCCATCTTAAATCCATAACTTCCACCCGCTCATTTTTATTATTTTTTAACTTTCCATCTTACGAAAGAAAAACTCCACCATAAACTAAACAGCAAACAATTAACAGAGATGGGTGCATTTTTATTTTTATTAAAGCAAAATAACTAACCACAGCTAATAAAACTAAGTGAAAAAGACCACTGTTTTCATAGGCTGATAAAAAGAATTGATAGGCCATTACAGCAAGTAAAATGAAAATAATCGGCTGAACAGACTTTGTCATAAGCGCAACTTTTGGAGAACCTTTAAATAGATTGATAAATTTAAAAAGTAAAATAACGGCTAATGCAGAAGGCAGTATCGTTGCGATTAGAGCAATCGTTGCACCGAGAATTCCCCCTAGTTGATAACCTATATAGCCCCCCATTTTAGTGGCAATCGGTCCTGGGAGGGCATTTGCAATTGCTAAGACATCCCCAAACTCGGAAAGACTCATCCAATGGTAATGGTTGACCACTTCATTTTGAATTAAAGGTATTGTTGCAGGTCCGCCGCCGTATCCCAATAAATTAGCAATAAAAAACGACCAAAAAATATGCAAATAGATCATGAACTTTTTTCCTTTCTCTGAAGAAGCATCTCAGCTGAAGCTTTTGCCGCTTTTTCCTTTCGATCAGCAATGATATAGGCAGTAATGAGAAATACCGCAATTAGAATACCTGGATGTACTCCCAGGAACTGAACGATAATCAATGTAACAATCGAAAGCGTGAGCATGATCGGAAAACCTAAGCCTTTACGGCCATTTTGAAAAAATCGGTAAGCCATTTCCAACAACATAAATCCAATTACCGGAGTAACCCCTTGAACCATCCCGCTGACAATCGGTGATTCTTTAAAGGAATAAAGTACACCCAATAAGGCAATCATCGCGACAATGGAAGGCAGAATGTGGGTAAGAATGGCCACGGTTGCCCCTAAATACCCCTTTACCTTGTAACCAATATACGCAGCCATTTTTGTGGCAATCGGCCCTGGCAAGGTATTAGCTAATGCGAGGATTTCTACAAATTCTTGTTCGTCCATCCACTTGTATTTTTTCACTGCTTCAAATTCAATCAACGGTATAGTAGAGGGTCCGCCCCCATACCCAGTCACACCGGTGCGAGCAAATCCAATAGCTAACTCAAGATATGTTTTCAGTTGATTCTCCCCCTTTTTATACCAATATAACATTTATAGCCCTTTTTTAATAGAAGCGTAGATTAAGATAGACCTCATTCTGCGAAAAACATACATGAATGAGGCCCCATTTTTCTTATTTTTTTATATCTGCTGAAGTAATAACTTCTAGGCCATCGCTTTCTAGATACGTTTGCAATGCTTGAAGTGCTGCGGTTCCCACGGCAGTATCTTGCTCGCCGTTTCCACCACTTACACCAATCCCGCCTACCACTTCACCATTGACAACAATTGGGAACCCGCCAACAAAAATGGCGAACTTCCCTGGAAGCATTTGTTGAATTCCGAAGGCTTCGTTTCCAGGAAGGGCAGGTCCGTTAGGTTCTTTGTTAAACAAATGGGTGGAGCGTTTGTGGCCAGCAGCTGTGTAAGCTTTCGCAATCGAGATTTCTGGTCCTGTAATGCGGGCACCGTTCATACGCTCTAGTGCAATTAGATTACCACCATCATCAACAATAGCGATCGTTTCAAAGACATTAATCTCTTCTGATTTTTTCTTTGCTGCCTCAATCATCAACTTTGCTTCTTCAAGTTCAATTTTTAATACAGACTTCATACCGGTTCTCCTTTATATATCATATTGTTATTAATAGCCCATATAGACCGTTTTTAATTGCGTAAAGAACTCTAAGCCCACTCTTCCTGATTCACGGAAGGTAGAGGTACTTGATTTTTTCAAGCCGCCAAATGGAGCATTCATTAAATTGCCAGTTGTGGTTCGGTTAACCTTAACTGTTCCCGCTTGGATATCTTTGGTAAATTGGTTAGCAATTTTAAGATTATTGGTCACAATCGAAGCAGATAAACCATATTCAACATCATTTGCAACAGTGATGGCTTCTTCATATGTATCTACTTCAATTACAGCCACCACTGGACCAAAGATTTCTTCTTTTGCAATCCGCGAATTCGCTTTTACATTCGTAAAAATTGCCGGCTGAACATAATATCCTTTTTCAAATTCTCCAGATAATAATTGCTCACCGCCATAGACCAATTCAGCGCCATCTTCTTTTCCGAATTCAATATACTTTAAGACGTTTTTCAATTGCTTTTCGTTGGCAAGCGGTCCAATTTTCACACCAGCCTCAAAACCATTCCCGACTTTAAGTGCGCTTGTTTTTTCAACGAGTTTTTGAACAAATGCCTCTTTTACGTTTTTCAAAACGATAACACGACTTGTTCCTGTACAAGCTTGCCCTGTTAGTGAGAAGCCCCCGTTTACCGTCAATGTAGCGGCAAGATCAAGATCTGCATCCTCCATAACAATAAGCGGATTCTTCCCGCCCAATTCCATTTGCGTCCGAGTTGTAAAGCCTGCTTTTTGATGAATGTCTTCCCCTGCCGCAGTTGAACCTGTAAATGTGACAGCTCTAACTGCTGGATGAGTGACCAATAGATCGCCAACATCTGATGCTTTTCCCGTAACAAAGTTAATCACGCCTTTTGGAATGCCCGCCTTATCTAAAGCCTCAACTAGACGAAAAGCGATCAATGGAGTATCAGAGGAAGGTTTAAAAACAACCGTATTCCCCGTGATTAAAGCAGGAGCGATTTTTCGGGCTGGAATAGAAAGCGGAAAGTTCCATGGAGTAATGACACTGACAACTCCGAGTGGTTCTCTTTCCGTTGAAACTTTCATGTTTGCATCATCATTTGGAAAGGTTTCCCCTGTAAAACTTTGCCCTTCTACTGCATAATATCGGAGGGTTTGCGCAGAACGTAAAATCTCATTCTTAGCATCATCAACATGCTTGCCTTCTTCCCTTGTTAACTCTTCTGCCAAAGAGGCAACATTTTGCTCGAGAATACTGGCAGCTTTATTTAAGATCGCTGCACGTTTGGAAGGTGCTATTTGGGACCAGTTAGGAAAAGCATTCTTGGCAGCTTCAATCGCTATTTGTACATCCTGTTCGTTTGATGCTTGGAATTCACCGACAAAATCTTCGGTATTTGCCGGATTCACACTAAAAAATGTTTTCTTGCTAACTGATTCCTGCCATTCTCCATTGATATAATTATTGAATGTCTCTACTTTTGTAGTAATCACTACTATCACCTTTTTTCATTTATTAAGTTCCCAGCAATTAATAGAAAACATAACTCTATAGAAATGGCCGTCACTTAAACCTTAAATTACAAGATTAATATGACGGCCGATAACAACTCTTCCAATTATCTATTTACTTTGCTTCAACAAGAGAGCCTAGATCTTTTTCAATATACTCTTTCCAAAGTCCATCCATGTACATACGGCGCATTTTAGCTCCTGTACGAACAACTTCTAAGCAACGTTGTTGTAATTCTGGTGTGTCAGCATGGTCAAGAACAATTTTGTAACCGCGTTCACCATGGATCTCATCTGAAACGATGTGTAAGTCGAAGAATTCGATTTCTTCATCAGTAAATCCGTATTTTTCACGTAAAGCAGGAGTTTGCTTCCTGTAAATATCAGGAACTTGTGATTCTAATCCAACAACAAGAGCCGCAGTTGCTACCACAAAATTCTCACGTGCTGCTACCGCAAAACACCAGCTTTGAAGACCTAAAGTAGTTGGAGCCATATTGTTAGGATCAATAATTCTTTCTGCAGTCGTACCGCAAGCTTCCGCGAAACGAATCAATAAGTCTGTGTGACGATCTGCTGCGATTTCTTCTTCATACATATTTTGTAGAGTGAAATCTTTTGCAGCTGCAAACTTTGGATCTTGTGGAGTATTGTGGTAAATGTACGCTAAGTAATCAGCGAATGGTCCTACATAATGGTAGTGATTTTCAGCCCAACTAGCAAAGTGTTTTCTTTCAAGTTTGCCCTCTGCCCAAGCTACTGTAAATGCAGCCTTCTGGCTATGGTTACCTTTAATTGCTTCCTCTAATTGTCTGCGAAATTCATCTTTAGATAATAATTCTGTCAACTGAAACTCCTCCTCTAATTTTATGTAGGTACCAACCTTAGATTGGTATTTGATATTTTGTATACCAAGTTAGTTTAAAAATTAAAAGATTGTGGATATTTTCCCTTTCCAACACTCTCTTTTTTTGTAAAACTATTGATTTGGTATACCTTACGTTTATACTACCAAGATATTGTTTATTTGTAAATATAATTTTTAGAATTTTTTAAAGATTATTTTTCTTTTTTTAAAACTATGATTATTGGTGGACATTCACTTGCAAATCTAACAATTTATAAAGTTCTTTTGATAGATTATCTAATGCTTCTTCTACGATCTGCTGGCCAATCTCCCAACTGGCTTTTGTGCCATCACCAATGCAGCCATTATTCGTCATTTCTTCATAATAATAAAATCCTTGAATCGCTTTACCAGGTCTGAGCTGCTTCCATCTTCCTTCTTCTTGAATATCACCTTTCTCAAGTTTTTCAAGGCGGACAAGTTCAGGTGCTAGATAAAGCGCTTCCGATACTTCACGCTCACAACTATGACCAAATAAGGCGGATGTGACATTTTCCTTAATTGCCTTTTTAGCAGAGGCAGTTGTTTTGGCATAATAGATTTCTACATCTAGTTCTTTTGATAACATCATTGATGCCACATTAAGCGTCGACTGGTTGCCCCCGTGAGAATTTAAAAATAAAAACTTTTCAATCCCGTGATGCTTCAAGGACGAAACCACATCCTTTAATACTGCGATTAATGTGGTCGGCTGCAAGGAGATGGTTCCCGGAAAATTCAAATGATGCTGAGAAACCCCCATATTAACAGTTGGTGTCACCAATGCATAAGGAAACATTTTTTGTCCTAATTTCTTGGCCATCCTCTCTGCTAAAACAGCATCACAACTTTCAACCATATGTGGGCCGTGCTGTTCATGGGCACCAATTGGAATGATAGCAAATTGAACCGTCTTTAAAGCTGCTTCTACTTCTTTCCATGTCATACTGGTTAGATCATAACAATTCATGAGTACTCACCTACTTGTGTTTTTTGTATTTTGTATACCATTTTTAATAATAAATACATTCCCTATTAAGATTGGATCACTGATTGCTTCTTCGGAGGATGAACTGAAATATTTTCTTGCGATATTTCAATATCCTCTTTAATTGTTAATTGGCACGTTAACCGATACCCCTCATTTACCTTATCACCAAGCATTTTTTCTTCTTTCCAATTCGCTGGTGTCAGCCCTTCAGATCCATTCACTACGATACATGCACATTTTGTACAGCGTCCCATTCCGCAGCCATACTTTAGTTTAGGAAGTTGGCGGGTACCAGCCAAAACAACTAAATTGGCATTATCTTTAACCTCTTGTTCGATTGTCGTACCATCCACATGAAGGATTACTTTTGGCATATTGTTACCCCTTTCTGTTTTTTCTAAAAATTATGATACTTTTCTGAAGTATACAATCTTTTGGATAGAGAAGCAAACTAGAATTTAAAAAAAGATTAATTTTTTTAAAGTTAAGCTCTTATTCTAGCACTAAATTAGGAATTATTTAAATATTTAGAATATGTTCTTGAACAATTTAACTCCATACGTTAAAATACACATAAGAGTTTGGTATACAATATTCCTTGGAGGTGAGTAACGAAATATTCTTCATCAATAGGTGTCGATACTTATAGCAACAAAAAACCATACTTACCTGATTTATTTTTTTAATAGGACAAATAAATTACTTTAAGGAGTGTTTTAGATGGGGAAATATATAGTACTAACAAATAAGGATACCTTCCAAACGGTTCTTGAAAACGATGGATTAAAACCGGTTGAAACCTACCATTTCTATTTCTTTGATAGTTTAAAAGCGAAATACACAATTGCTGAAGTACTTGACGAAACGATTAAAATCCAATTATTCGAGAAATATGAAGGAAAGGAATATGTTAATCAGATTGCTGTCAAGTTTTTTGAGAAGTTTGATACACTTGAAGCTGCACGTGAGGAATTAAATGAGATCGTAAAAGCTTCTGGAAACAGTCAAGATTCTGTAAACTCCAAACTAGTTAAATCAACTGAGGTTGCGGTTTAAGATTTTTCATCCTTCTTAAATGATCGTTTCAAAATAGAAAAAATCCGGAGAGGCGCAGCTTTCTTTCCGGATTTTATACTTTTAAAAATAAAAAATAACCGCCACATGGTAGTAGCGGTTGAATGTGTGAGGTTAAAATTTAAGCGTTTTTCTTAGTGAAGCTAATTTTCTCTCAGCTTTTTCTACAGCACTTTTAGAACTAAATAGAAACTTAAACATGTATAAGCCCCCTATTAATAAGTTATTTGATACTGTAATTTTATAACGGGGAGAAACAGAAAACAAGTATTTTGTATACCAAATACCAAATTAATTATTAATTCTTGACCAAATTGTGACTTTTTCAAGTTTTAAACATGTGTTTGGTATACAATTCTTGAAAGGATAGGGTGTTGATATGCTGAGATATATGTTTTTTATCGTTATTTTAATGTATTTATTCTCTGTACTTTTACCAGGGCTCCATCTTGGTGTCCTTATTTCCTCGCTAAGTCTTTTGATTGTCCTTATTACCATATTTCAGGCGAAGCGATTTGTTCAAGTATTAGGCGGTACATTTTTACTATCTGGAGTAGTCTTACTATCGACGAGCGGAGCCTCTTGGCAGCAATACATACTCTCTTTCGGCCCGATGCTGGACTTACTAACCATGTTTACGCTGATTCCGATATTAGGGATTCCAATTAAATTAGGCGGATATAGCGGCGGCATCCAAAATATAATTACAAAAAGGGTAAAGACCTCTGGCCAACTGTATATGATCACATCTGGCATTTCGTATTTTTTTAGTATTTTTATGAATTTGGCTACCTTGCCAATGACTTATTACTCGATAAGGCCTGCATTAGATGTGATTCCCGTTGAGAATAAAGAGCGGTTTATGAGCAGAGCGATTACACGCGGATTTGCGATGCCATTGCTTTGGGCACCTGTTACCCCGATTGTCGGGATTGTGATCACAATGACTGGCGTCAGCTGGGTATCAATTCTTCCATATGTAATTCCGTTAAGCATCGTGGGAGTAGGTGTGGATTGGTATATTGGTTCACGTAGAGCAAGTATAATGATCCATAATAAACAGGACCTGTCCGTTCACGAAACTGCTGCTACCTTAGAAACAAGCAATCCAGCTAATCGTTCAAGGAGAGTCTTCCAAATACTACTGGCCATCATTATATTTAATGTTGTTATTTCTTTAGTAGAATCAAAGTTCCCTTATCCATTTTTAATATTAGTATCATTAATGGTTATCCCATTTTCTTTCACTTGGGCCCTCTTCTTAAAAAAGGGTAAAGAGTTCGGTGCCCATTTGCTTAATCATTTAAAAACGTTCTCTGTAAGCATGAAGGACCAATTCTTCATCTACTTATCAGCCGGTTTTTTCATCTCAACCATCAACATTTCACATGCAAATGTCTGGCTGGATGCCTGGGTCAATAAGTTTATTAATTTTGCAGGTGTGGAGATCTTTTTGATTTTACTGCCGTTAATCCCGCTGGCTCTAGCCTTTTTAGGCTTGCATCCTGCCGTTTCACTGGCATTAATGACCGAAGGGTTAAACCCAGCTGTCGTTGGTATTTCACCACATATCTTAACGGTGGCGATGTTAGCAGGTGCTGTCTCGGCTTTTCTAGTTGGTCCATATAATGCCACGTTAGGGCTTATGTCAAGTATCGTGAAGGAAAGCTCTTATCAGGTGTCAAACTGGAATCTTTCCTTCGCAAGTATTTATATTGGCTGTGTAATGTTGTATCTATTTGTTTTACAATTGTTTTTATCTTAATGGTTGTGTAACAAAAAAGGTGTCAATCGATGGATTGACACCTTTTTGCTAATTAATATTTACCTCGGCTGCATATGTTCGATCTTTTTCTTTTTGAAAACACTTTGCTGTTTCATCAACTGTGCTTGGATAATTACGATGGCTAAAAGGAATGCTCCCCGAATGACTGGCTGCCACCAAGAATCTAGTGTACCTTGGAGGTTAATAACATTCAATACCACGCCCAAAAGCATGACACCTACAAATGTTCCGAAAACACCACCTCGTCCACCGACAAGAAGAGTACCTCCAATAACCACTGCCGCAATTGCGTCTAACTCCCACGCATTTCCAGCGACAGGCTGCGCTGCACCACCAAGACGTCCGGCAAGAAGAATGCCTGTAAACCCTGCCAATGCCCCGTTCAATGCATAAACCATGATTTTCATTCGGTCTACACGAATTCCCATTAGTCGTGTCGCGTCTTCATTCCCCCCGATCGCGTAAACGTTCCTGCCAAACTTGGTTTGATGGAGAATGAATGATGCAAGGGCTAAAGTAATAACAAAAATCCACACTGAGTTTGGAATGCCAATAAAAGCCCCATTACCCAAATCGATAAAAAATTGTTTGTGTTGCACAGCAACTGAAACTGTCTTTTCTTCGGTGAACACATAAATAAATCCTCTAACGCCAATCATCATCGCAAGTGTTACAATGAACGGTTCCATTTTTAACTTCGCAATAATCCACCCATTGATACAACCGAGGAAAGTGGTAATTAAAATGGGAACCAATAGCGCTGCCAAAATACCATATGAAGAAAGTGATGCTGCCATAACTCCGCCAAGTGCGAGTAATGAACCGACCGATAGATCAATTCCTTTCATTAATATAACAAATGTCATTCCGATGGCAACTAAGCCAATCATGCTATTTTGTTTTAAAATATTAATGATATTTACACTTGTAAGGAAGTTGTCGTACTTAAGCGATGCAAAAATAATTAGTAATATTAGTGCTATGAAAGCACCTTGTTTCTGAATGAACATAACCGGGTTTCTAAATAGTTTATTATTAGTTTGATGACTGGCTGCTGATTTCAACGTTAAGCACCTCCCTTATTTGTTTGCTCTTTGAAGGTAAATAGCCCCTACAATAATGATCGCTTTAATAATCAATGAATAAGAGTAAGAAATGTTGTTCATATTGAACGTGGTCGAGATTATCCCCATGAGAATGGCACCAAAAACCGTACCCCAAATAAATGGTTTTCCTCCAGTCATTAACGTACCACCTACAACAACAGCTGCAATGGCATCCAGTTCAATCAGCTCACCAATTCTAGTCGCATCTGCTGCCGCCATCCTCGCTGTTTCAATCATTCCAGCTAATGCAGCTAATACGGCTGCCGCAATATAGACAATCATTTTGATTTTTTTTACATTAATTCCAGCCAATTCGGCTGCTTGCTCATTGTCACCGATAGCTTCTATGTAACGTCCAAATGTCATATAGCGAATAATTATAAATGCAGTAATTGCCACCAGGAACATAAGAATTACCGGGACTGGTATCTCCAAGATTTTCCCTTTTCCAATCCACTCGTAGGAAGGATTGGAAAAAGAAACTAGGTATCCATCTGTTAAAATTTGTGCAATTCCCCTACCTGCAATCATGATCGCCAAGGTCACAACGATTGGTTGAACACCTATATACGAAATAATCGCCCCATTAAATAAACCGATTAGTGCACAGATAATAATCGTTCCTAGGATAATTACGAAAATATTATAGTCCAGTAAAAAAGTTGAAACGACGGCTCCGATAGCCATTACAGCCCCAACAGATAAATCTATTCCTCCCGTTGCAATAACCAGCGTCATCCCAATAGCAACTAGTGCCGTCGTAGACACATGAAGTAGGATATTCCACATTGTGGTTGCAGCTAAAAAGTTGTCAGTAAATATACTATTAAATAAGAAGAGAATCAAAATGACAATAGGTAACGAAAAAGATTTGACCATCTCTCCATTTAGTGGGTAGCGGAATTTCTTTTCTAAATGGGGATTGATTTGAGTTGTTTTTACATTAGATTCTTGCATATTGATCCTCCCCACCGTAAGATTCTGAACTATGACCATTCTCTACGATTACTTTCATGATATTATCCTGCGTCCGCTTCTCTCCAGTTAACTCACCAATTTTACGTCCTTCTCGAAGGACAACGATTCGGTCCGAATTATGAATTAACTCATCAAATTCAGATGAAATGAGTAATATACTTAATCCCTCTTTGGATAGTTCATCAATTAAAGAATGAATTTCTGATTTTGCACCAACATCAATGCCTCGAGTTGGTTCGTCCAAAATGAGTAAGCTTGGATTAAGTGCAAGCCAGCGCGCAAGCAATACTTTTTGTTGATTCCCGCCACTTAGATTTTTAATCTTTTGTTCTGCGTTTGGTGTTTTTATACCCATTCGCTTAATGAACTCATTAACAACCTTATCCTGCTTCTTTTTGGATACGAAACCAAACGTCGAAAAGTCTTTAAGATTTGCCAGTGTGATGTTCTCACGTATCGACATATTCGGAATAATGCCTTCTGTTTTACGATTTTCCGTACACATGGCTACACCTGATTTTATTGCATGCCCAGGAGATTGAAATTGAATTTCATTTTCCTGATATGTCAACTTTCCACCATCAGGAGAAGAGACCCCGGCAATCACCTTTGCCGTTTCAGTACGACCGGATCCAAGAAGACCTGCTAGGCCGAGAACTTCACCTTTACGCAATTCAAAGCTTACATCTGTTACACGTGTTCCTTGTTTCACATTTTTCAGACTGATAACAATTTTTTCATCCGATTTGTTAACAGCCTCTTTCATTTTCATTAATTGTGCAGCCTCTGTTTCACTCTTTCCTATCATGGAAGCGATCAATTGATTTTGTGAAAGTTCACTAATAGGCCAGGTTCCCACAAAAGATCCATCTCGTAGAATAGTAATCCGGTCACAAACCTTATAAATTTCGTCCAGTCTATGACTAACAAATATGATCGAAACATTTTCTTGTTTCAACTTTTGGATGACATTAAAAAGTACTTCCACCTCTTTATCATCTAAAGAAGATGTTGGCTCGTCCATAACTACTAGTTTTGCTTTCATTGAAATAGCTCTCGCGATAGATACCATTTGTTGAAGAGCAGTGCTATAAGTATTTACCGGTTTCTTAACATCAATGGAAATTCCCATATTGTTTAGAACTTCTGCAGCATCTTTATGAGCTTTTTTCCAGTCTATGGTTCCGATTCTAGTTTTGGGCTCTCTGCCCACAAATATATTTTCTGTAACACTGAGATATGGGATGAGACTAACCTCTTGATAAATAGTACTAATTCCTGCCAATTGTGCTTCGATTGGGGTTTTAAAGGTTACATTTTGTCCATCTAATAGAATGCTTCCTTCGTTGTGATGATAAACACCGGTTAATATTTTAATCAGTGTCGATTTACCTGCTCCATTTTCACCCATTAATGCGTGAACTTCACCTTTATTAATCTCTAACTCTACACCTTTTAATGCCTTCACACCCGGGAAGGTCTTAACAATGTTCTCCATTTTTAGTAACTGCTCTGTCCCCATATGGCCTCCCCTTTCTTTTCGCAAGTATCTTTTTTAAGATACTTGCGAAATACAGGTTGCTGTTAATACGCGTCATTTACGAAATCTTTTGCATTGGTTTTGTCAAAAAAGCGGTCCTTAATAATAATTTCTTTTTCTACTTCTTTACCCTCTTCTAAGTTTTCGATTACGTCAAACACACTTGGACCGAAGAATGGAGAGCTCTCAACCGTTGCACCCATTTTCCCATCAACGATTGCCTGCAAGGCATCTTTAGTTCCGTCTACTGAGACAATGATAATATCTTTTCCAGGGACTTTTCCGGCTGCTTTGATTGCATTGATTGCTCCGATAGCCATCTCATCATTATGTGCATAAACGGCATCTATCTTGTCTCCCTGAGATTGTAACAAGTTTTCCATTACCTTTTGTCCATTGGCTCGTGCAAAGTCACCTGTTTGGGAGGCAATAACCTTCATATCTGGCGCCTTTTCTTTAAGCTTATCCATGAATCCTTTTTGACGATCGATTGCTACGGAAGAACCCGAAGTTCCTGTAAGTTCTACTATATTTCCTTTTCCTCCCATTTCATTTATTAACCAATCAGCTGCCTTTTGTCCTTGTTCAATGAAATTTGATCCTAGGAAACTCACATAATCTTTTCCTGCTTCTCCAGCTACTTTCCTATCAACAAGAATAACAGGAATATGTGCTTTCTTAGCAGTAGCTAATGCCGGGGAAAGTCCCTCAAATTCACGAGGTGCTAGAATAATATAATCGACTCCCTGTGCAACCATATCTTCCACATCTGATACCTGTTTCGCTGTATCACTTTGAGCATCCGAATAGACCATTTGGAATCCACGTTTCTTAGCTTCTTCTCGAATGCTTTTCGTTTCCGCGATTCTCCATGGATTATTATTTTCCATCTGAGACCAACCAACAACTACCTTTCCATCGTCTCCAGCAGAGTTTGTTGCACTTCCCCCAGTTTCAGACCCACTTGAGCATCCAGCCATAGCTAGCATAGCAGCTGAGAATAATGAGATTAATACTGATTTTTTCATATGATTTCCTCCAGCATTCAATTATTATTTTTTTCAAATATAGAACGATTTCATTTAGCCGTATTCAAGATGATAGAATCAACGGCTGAATGGCTGAATCACTGCTATCTGGTCTGAAATTTTTAGGCTTCGCCCATTTTAAGTCCTTCAATCGTGTGCTCTTGAACAATTACTTCTAGTTCGTCCACGATGCGGCACATCAAGTGACCCTTTAAATCCTCTGGCATTGTTTCATAAAATTTCTTCGTTATTTGCAGGTCATGCCGTTCATGATTGTTTGCTCCAGGAGCATCCACTCCTAAAACAAGGACTGGTCTTGATTTATTTGAGTTATTCGTTGTTCCTCGGTGAATGGTAAGTGCTGAACGGACTGAAATATCCCCCATTTTAGGCATTTTTTGTTCCGCTAGGGCCTCATATCGAAAATAAAGCTCTTTCTCAGGGAACATTTCACTTTCATACGCGCTGCCATCGTCCCACTGAGTTCCAGGAGCAATCTCAAATGGTCCCATATCTTCTTCCACATCCACCGTTGTTATATTAAATGCGAGAGAATTGAGCCTTCTTCCCTTAACTGTGTCTTCAGGAGCTGGGAAATCACGATGCCAAGGCTGATTCACAGCTCCTGGGTTTGGTACATCGAAGCCAATCTCGACAATTTTATACTCAGGCCCTAAAACCGTTTCACAGACAGCCTTGACCCAAGGGTGCGTCACCAAATCTACAAAACCGCTGATATCTTCTGGGTGGATTTCCACATAGTGGCGTTTCGGCCCACGGCCCACTGCTCCACCTGGTCTTTGGAGTGCATCCTTATATAGGACGTCAATGTCCTTTGCTAATTCCTCTACCCATTTGCGATCAAAAGCTCCTTTTAAACCATGAATTCCTGGACCGTAAAGAGCACCCATAATCACTGCCGGTTCATACGTTACTCTTGAAGTCTCTGAATTTTTAGTAATAGTCATAATTAATTCCTCCTAGAATTTTATTAAGTGATTTTTTTACATAAATTTAAAATTATAGTTTATATAACCCATTGAACTTTACACATTCACCGCTAACTATTTGGTTATATATCTGAATATTCCGAATTATTTATTTGTAAAAATCACCTTCCTTCATTCTCCATCTCTTTAATCTAGATTTAAAGCGTTTACATCAATTATAAAAAAAGAGAAAGTGAATTTTTCCTTATGTAGTTATATTCTTTTTGAAGCTTTTTTACATTAATTAAAACAATATTTTTGTTTCAAACATAATTACTGTAATTAAATGATAATCTCTCACTATTAAAAGGTCAATATCTTTTATGAAATTTTTACAATTTTTGAAAAATAAGCATTTACACCCTAAAAACCCTACTAGGTTGGGACTTTCCAAAACAAAGAAAAAAGGTCTCCATTATTACAAATAAATTGTAATAAAAGAGACCTTTTAATCCCAAATTAGGAATATATAATTCTCATCAAAATGTCTTGATTATAGTCACCAAAGCCTTTTCCAAATAAATTAAGGCCTCCAATATTCATAGCGTCCGATTGAACACCAACTTTTAAGATAATAAATTTTTGATTATTAATTTCAATATCATTCAAGTTGACTGAAGAAACTTTGACATCATCTAAATAACTTCCATTATTATCTATTTTCCAATTTTTCAACAGTCCATACTGGGTATGGTTATCGCGCAGCCACAATGGGTTTAACTTTCCTCTGCGATCGCCAAAATCACCTGGACAAGTCCATGTGCATATCTCTTTTCCATTAACCCAGACTGTAATATCAGAAGGCCAATTGTGATCATAGTTCGGAGCCTCTGAACAAAGTTCCATAGAAAATTGAAGTGACTGAATATCAGCATTTCCAGAAAGTGACACAGGAAAGCGGTATTCAAGAAAGCCCTGTCGTAACCATATTAATTGAGCTGAAATACGATCAGGGTGGTAAAATAAGGATTCATCATCCTCAGGCTGCACTAAACCATTATTATTGATTATTCCACATGTCGGTGTTATTTCGCAGTCAGAATAATGTCCGATTGGCATTTCCAACTCATAACAATTCTTTGGATCATTATAACCAATATTTAAATTAAGGGCCATATGAATATCATCAAAATTTCTTGAACATACTTTCATCTTTCCTCTTGTGGCTGACTGTATTTCAGTATTAATGAGACCTGCACCTTCTAGAACTTTTATATTAGACGCGATGGTTGAAACAGGAAGATCAAGCTTTTCAGCAATCTCAATAATATTCATTTTTTGAAAGTTTAGTAATTTTAGAATAGCAATTCGGATTTCCGATGCAATAGCATGGGCTACTTTAATAAGCCTATCAGACTCATCGATAGTTAACTCTAGCATTTTTTGACCTCCATACATACTTTTTAACTTTAATTTTTAACTACAGGATCTAGTTTCATAATAAAACGAACATGTCAGATGTTTTCTTTGCAGCCCTCTTGCCAAATATGGCTCTCTTAAGAATCGTAGCATAGAGAACGGTGTCAATCAAATAGATTGACACCGTTCTCATTGAATAGAAATTTTTTCAGTCGGTACTTTCATGGACTATAGTTTTCTCCTCAAGAATTTCTTTGGCAATTTCCTTCGCAAAGTGGCCAAGACTCCCCTCACTATATGATCGGATCACTTCAGGTGCTAACGATGTTAATGCTCTCTTTAGGTATTCTGGTGGTAATCCTCTGCTCAGAAACTCCGTCTCGATTGCAATTGCTGACTTTAGGGCAAAATACGTCGCTAATTTGTTTACTTCCGTTAAACAATTTTCACTATCGACCATTACCTTACCAAGATTCTGAAAAAGTTCTCCAACAGTTTGTGGTAACACTGATTCAGTAATAAATAAACCATTACCATGTTCCAATAAATCCTTAGAATGTCCCATATACTTGACCCCATGTACATGTAAGTCAGGAAAATGGTTTATTATTTGTTTTGTAGGAAGGTTCGTTGCCATATTTATGATAATGGGTTTATGCACGGCCTGGCTTTCCATTTTTAACGAGGTGACAAATGGAATAACCTCGGTCGCAGGTAATGCTAGGACTAAGATATCGACACCCTTCAATTGACTATCTGTTAAAATGTAGCTATTATGATATGCTTTCTGAAAATTTTCTGCTTTCGTTTGCACCGGATGGTAAACTCCAATTGCTATCCGTTTTTTATCCCAATGCGTCATCATGGCTGTCCCTAATTTACCAAGCCCTACTAAACCAATCCTTTGTTGTTGCATTTTCTATCCCCTCTCCCTCTCCATATATGTCGGCAAGCATATTAAGATAACGATTAATTAAACGAAAAATAATAAGGCTATCTTAAAAAATCAGTTTGCTGCTGACTTTTAAGATAGCCCTTTATTTATTAGCAATCCCTAATTTCTATCTAGTTAATGTGAAGCTATGTTGAAAGTAACAGTTTATTTACCAGATAATAACTGCCAAGATCGTTGCGAGGAAAAGACCCGTAATAACTGGAATGAAATTTTTCCTTGCCAGCTCTAAAGGTGAGATCTGTAAGAAACCTGCAACGGCAACAAGTGACGACCAGGCAATCAGTGTACCTCCCCCGCTCCATACTGCACCCATTTGTCCGATAGCTGCAAGTACGGATGGATCGATGTTACTTCCAGGTCCAATGGCACCAGACAATGCACCAGTTAATGGAAGTCCGGCAAACCCAGAACCATCTAATCCGGTAATAATCCCAATGATTAAGATACTAAATGCTGCAATAATCGGGCTGTGAGGTATATAATTTTGACCTGCTTGGATCAAATCAAACAAAAAGCCTGGTTTAGCTGCATCTTCCCCTAAGGAAAGGATTTGCGCAGAAAAGTCTCCACTTCCCATGAAGAAGTAACCGGCAATCGGAATAACAGGAGCCATGGCTCTAAAAGCGAATACAAAACCTTCCGTAATATGTTCGCTAATTTTATCAAGCGCATGAATGCGGTTAAAAGCAATTGTTGCTAAGACTAAGAGAATCGTAGCAACTCCACCGATAAAGGCAGCACCATCGCCTCCCTCGAATCCAGCTCCACCGCCAAATTTGGATTGGACCATAAAAACCATAACACCTAGCATCGCTAATGGTACAACAATCGCAAAGATTTTTCCCCATTTTGCTTTTAACTTGATTACTTCCGCAGTTTCCTCTACTGTAGCAGCAAGCTCTTCGGTAACTTGGAAGTATACTTTTTCATTATTATTTTCGTTAACAGATTTTTGAGTAATCGCTTTTCGATGTGTCGCATACACAATCACAAGAGCACTAATACCAGTAATAAGAGAAAGAATGAAGGCTTTATCGGAAACTAGCGCTTTATCAATTCCAGCTGCTTTCGCACTTAACATTGGGGCTACCTGCATAATATAATCTGATGAAAGGGCCATACCTTGACCAGCGATAACAATAACCATTGCTGAGGTCATGACTGGCAATCCAGCACTTACTGCAGCAGGTACTAATAAAGCACAAATTAATGGAACAGCTGGAGTTGGCCAGAAAAAGAGTGAAATCACAAACGTTGTAACCATTAACACTAAATAAGATACGTGTCCATTTACCATTATTTTTTGAATCGGCACGACCATCCTTTTATCTGCACCTAAATCCTTCAGGGAATTAAGAAGACCGATCATGATGGAAATGATTAGGAAAATACTAAATAGTTCTTTAGCGGCTACGAGATTGGCATTAAAAACGGCTTGGAAACCGCCAATCAAGCTTCCTTTATACACGGCTGCAACTATAAAGGTTCCAACTATGAGTGGTAAAACAACACCTTTTCTAAAAAGCATGATAATAATAACGGCTACAGTGACAACTAGATAGACCCAATGGGCTGCTGTTAATTCCATATTTCCCCTCCATTGTTTTAAAACGTATTGTCAAAACTTTTATATTAAAAAAGTTAATAATCCTTGATTTAAAGGGATTTAAATGCAAAAAACTTGCCACCCCCGTGAAATTAGGTTAAAAGTGAGGTTACCACACCGAACACC
>NZ_JBHHJU010000046.1:0-29486 GCF_042136325.1 Neobacillus sp. KR4-4 | reverse complement strand
ATTAGGTGTTCGGTGTGGTAACCTCACTTTTAACCTAATTTCACGGGGGTGGCAAGTTTTTTGCATTTAAATCCCTTTAAATCAAGGATTATTAACTTTTTTAATATAAAAGTTTTGACAATACGTTAGGTTCAGGGGAGGAGTAAGTATGAATTTTACTAAACAGATAAAAGAAGTCAAAGAGATGGACATTCGCGATGTGTGGGCGGCCCGAAAACGAATAAGCACGATTATTAACAGAACGCCAATCATCTATTCTTCGATTCTATCAGAAAAAATCGGCCGTAATGTTTATTTAAAGTTGGAAAATGTTCATGAGGTAGGAGCCTTTAAAGTGAGAGGGGCGGCTAATAAAATACTAAGTTTGAGTGAAGAGGAAAAAAGACGCGGGGTTGCCACGTTTTCAACAGGAAATCATGGGATGGCTGTGGCGTACATTGCTAAGAAAATTGGAATTGATGCCGTTGTCTGTATTTCCAATCGGGTGCCCAAGGCAAAAGTAGACTCACTAAAAAGACTGGGTGCTCAAATTGAAATCGTCGGAGACAGCCAAGACGACGCAGGAGTTCGCTGCTATCAATTGGAAAAGGAGAAGGGATTAACGGTGATCGAGCCCTTTGATGATCCTCATGTTATCGCCGGACAAGGAACGATAGGATTGGAATTGTTGGAGGATCTTCCTCATTTAACAGATGTGATTGTGCCGCTTTCCGGCGGCGGGTTGCTCTCTGGAATTGGCTTGGCATTAAAGTCCAATGATAAGAATCTTCGGGTAACAGGTGTTTCTATGGAAAAATCTGCAGTAATGTATGAAAGCTTAAAGGCTGGCAAGCCAGTCGTGCTAGAGGAAAGCGAGACACTTGCAGATAGTTTACTAGGTGGAATTGGACTGGATAATCTATATACATTCAACATGGTCCAGAAATATATGGATAATGTCTTACTTATTCCTGAAGATGACATTGCCTATAGTATGGCTTATATGATGGATAAACACCGTATCATTATGGAAGGGGCAGCAGCGACAGGAATTGCAGCAGTTTTGGGAAAGAGAATCCCTCACCAAGAGGGTGATTTGGCTATAATAATAAGTGGGCAAAATGTCGATCTTTCAATATTACAAACATTAATACAAAAGTATACCTTTGAGAGTAAAGGGAACTAATTTATAAACCAGCTATCACCAATCTATAATGCCGTACAATTGCGGAATTTAAGGGATGGAGGCAGCTGGTTTTTGTTATTTTGACAAATTTGACTAGAAATGAGCAAGAACGTTCATACAATCTGTCAGATGAAAAGCATAGTTGGTATTTCGTATAATGAACCCAGATAAATGAAATATTCAAAAGATTTAGTTAAAGTTAGACAGGAGTGAATGAGGTTATGTCATTCTTAACAACTGAGTATAAAGAAAGAGTCCGTAAAACAAAAGAAAGGATGATGCAAAAAGGAATTGATGTCCTCCTAATTACTGATCCAGCCAATTTAAATTACATTTCTGGCTATGATGGATGGTCATTTTATGTTCACCAGATGCTTGTCCTCATTATTGATGAAGAAGAACCGAAATGGATTGGACGGGGTCAGGATGCCAATGGCGCAAAAGTGACGACATGGCTCTCGCACGACAATATTATCCCTTACCCAGATGAATATGTTCAGTCATACATCTTGCATCCTATGGATTTCGTGGCCGATCGATTAAAAGAGTTAGGCCAGGAAAAGCGCTCGATTGGCGTAGAAATGGAAAACTATTATTTCACAGCCAAATGTTATCAACAGCTCACAAAGGGATTACCGAATGCAACCTTTTTAGATGCTTCTTTATTAGTCAACTGGGTTCGGCTAATCAAGTCGGATACAGAAATTGAATACATGAAGCGGGCAGCAAAAATCGTAGAAAAAGCGATGCGGGCAGGGATCGATTTGATTGAAGAAGGCGTAAGAGAATGTGATGTGGCAGCCAAGATATTTTATACACAAATTACTGGAACAGAAGAGTTTGGCGGGGATTATCCTTCCATCGTACCGCTCCTGCCATCCGGAGAAAAAACATCGACACCCCATTTAACTTGGACAGATGAACGATATAAAAATGGCGATGCAGTGATTTTGGAAATTGCGGGCTGTTACAAAAGATATCATTCACCGCTCGCAAGGACCGTTCAGATCGGTACACCAAAGGAAGAAATGAAAACCCTTTCAAGTGTCGCCGTGGAAGGCATAAATGCTTGCTTGGAGATGATTCGCCCGGGCATTGCATGTGAAGAAATTGAAGAAACATGGAGAAAAACCATTGAAAAAAGTGGATTTGTGAAAGATTCACGGCTTGGATATTCAATGGGACTGAATTATCCACCTGATTGGGGCGAACACACCATGAGTATTCGAAAAGGTGATAAAACAATCCTGCAGCCAAATATGACTTTTCACCTTATACCAGGATTATGGTTGGACCATTACGGTTTTGAAGTAAGTGAGTCGGTCCGGGTTACCGAAACCGGATGCGAAACATTTGCCCATGTCAACAGGGATTTGACTCTAAAGGGGCATCAAATGACGAAATAATGTGGGGGAGGTGAACAACCCGATGCTTATTTTTACCGAAAAGGAATTAAAACAATATGTCCAAATCAATCAAGAGGCAATAAAAGTAGTGGAGGATGCCTTTACTAAACTGTCCAGTAATGAAGTGATCATGCCACCGATCATGAGAGTGGACATTGAGGACCAGAATGGCGAAGTTGATGTGAAATCAGCTTATATCAAGGACAAAGAAATGTTTGCGATTAAAATTTCTTCCGGCTTTTTTAATAATTATCAGCTAGGCTTACCAAGCGGGAACGGCATGATGATTTTAATCAGCACACAGTCTGGTGTACCTGAAGCTATTCTTTTAGATAATGGGTACTTAACCGAAGTTCGTACTGCCGCTGCAGGTGCAGTAGCCGCTAAATATCTGTCCAAAGAATCTATTGAAACCGTAGGTGTTATTGGTGCCGGCAGCCAGGCAAGATTCCAACTCAGGTCGTTAAGTCTTGTAAGGAATGTTAGCAAAGTATTGGTTTATGCTCGCTCCGCGGAACGCGCTCAAGCATTTGCAGCTGAAATGGCCGCCGAATTGGGAGTTGAAATCACAGCAGTGCTCAGTGCGGAAACTGTCGTAAAAAACAGTGATACCGTGATTACTACAACCCCGACAAAAGAACCGCTAATTAAAGCAGACTGGCTCCATCCTGGACTACATATTACAGCAATGGGCTCGGATGCGGAACATAAACAAGAATTAGAAGCTGAGGTATTGGCGAAAGCGGATCTGCTGGTTTGTGATACAAAAGCTCAATGCGCCCGTTTAGGGGAATTACATCATGCACTAGCGAGAGGTGTACTTACAGAGAACTCGCAAATTATTGAATTGGGTGAGATTACTTCCTTGCAGGTGGAAGGAAGAACAAGCGATGAACAAATTACAGTTTGTGATTTAACAGGTACCGGTGTACAGGATACAGCGATTGCCTTGTTTGCCTATCAAGAAATGAAGAAGAGAAATTTAGGATTAAACATTGAGGGCAGCAATTTACTAATAAAAAAATAGTTGAGGAGTGGTTAATATGACAAACAAACAACCAAAAATGGGAACACAATCAGTATGGGCAGGAGAGAAAGATTATTTAGTACATGGTGCAACACAAGTTCCAGTTGTATTAAGTGTCGCTTATGGCTATGACGATATGGATGAATGGTATGATGTGGCAATTGGCAAGAAAAAAGGTCATATCTATGGACGTAATACAAATCCAACTGTTCAGGCATTTGAAGATAAAGTCAAAATCCTTGAAGGTGCAGAAGCTGCAACAAGTTTCTCAACAGGGATGGCAGCGATCAGCAATACACTTTCTACCTTTTTAGTACCTGGTGACCGCATTGTTTCAATTAAAGATACATATGGCGGAACAAATAAAATCTTTACTGAGTTCCTGCCGCGCCAAGAAATTGAAGTGGCTCTATGTGAAACAGGAAACCATGACCAAATTGAACGTGAAGTTGCCAAAGGCTGTAAAATTTTATATTTGGAAACACCAACAAACCCAACGGTGAAAATTACCGATATTGAACGTATGGCAAAAGCAGGCCGAGCGGCAGGGGCGCTTGTTGTCGTGGATAATACCTTTGGAACTCCAATTAACCAAAATCCAATCGCATTAGGTGCAGATTTAGTCATTCATAGTGCGACAAAGTTTTTGGGTGGACATGCAGATGCCTTAGGCGGTGTCGTTTGTGGTTCTCACGAACTTGTTGAAAAAATCTATCATTTCCGTGAAATTAATGGAGCAACAATGGATCCAATGGCAGCCTATCTTATCCTGCGCGGAATGAAAACACTTCATTTACGTGTCCGCCAGCAATGTGAAAATGCGATGACCCTAGCAAAATACCTGGAGACAAAAGAAATGGTCGAGGCAGTTTATTATCCAGGTCTTGAAACACATCCAAACCATGACATTGCAAAGAAACAAATGAAAAACTTTGGCGGAATGCTTAGCTTTGCTGTAAAGGGTGGAGTAGATACCGTTCGAGACCTTCTTCCTAAATTACAATATGCCAACCGAGCAGCAAATTTAGGTGCGGTTGAAACAACAGTTGGACCGGCTCGTACAACAAGCCACGTAGAATGTACACCAGAAGAACGTGCAGCCATGGGAATTCCGGAAGGACTGATTCGAATCTCTTGTGGAATTGAAGACATCGAAGACATTCTTGCAGATTTCGAGCAGGCCTTCAACCATGTTGAAAGTATTTTAAAAGTTTAATAGCTTTCAATCCAGTTTTAGGAGGAAAACAACAGATGCCGGAACGTTACGATCACCCTACCGTAGTTCAAGCAAACGAGTTATCAGATAGGATTATTGAATGGCGGCGCCTGTT
Source organism: Neobacillus sp. KR4-4 (assembly GCF_042136325.1). NCBI lineage: Bacteria > Bacillati > Bacillota > Bacilli > Caryophanales > Bacillaceae > Neobacillus > Neobacillus sp. KR4-4. The sequence goes on along the minus strand of NZ_JBHHJU010000046.1, from coordinate 24,557 downwards.
TCATCAACATCCCGAACTCAGTTTTCAAGAGTTCGGGACCTCAAAATTTGTTGCTGAAACGCTAAAGAAAATTGATGGATTAGAGGTTGAAACTGGTATTGGTGTAGAAACGAGTGTCGTAGCCACATTAACGTCAGGAGAGGGCCCTGTGATTGCCATCCGTGCGGATATGGACGCACTGCCAATAAAGGAAGAAAACACCCATCATTTTAAATCAGAAAATGAAGGAATCATGCATGCATGTGGTCATGATGCCCACACATCTATATTACTTGGTACAGCCCATCTTCTTGCAAATAAATTTAAAAAAGAAGGGTTGAAAGGAACTATTAAATTTATTTTCCAACCGGCTGAGGAAAGTACGGATGACAAAGGCCTATCAGGTTCGCCGTACATGGTTCAAGCCGGTGCCTATGACCAAGTAGATGCTGCGATTGCCCTCCATATGTGCCCATGGCTTCCTGTTGGGGCAGCACAAGTGAACGATGGATACAGCATGGCTAATGTCGATGTGTTTTCGGCGAAAATTTTTGGAACAGGTGGTCATGGCGCCTATCCAGAACTTGGAACGGATCCCATCTGGATGCTCGGGGTTGTCATGCAAGCATTGCATGGAATCGTTGCTCGTAAAATACCAGCATTGGAAGCTGGAGTCATCAGTATTGGTCAGATCCATGCGGGGACGGCAAGTAATATTATTCCTAATGAAGTCAATATCTCAGGAACGATTCGCAGCTATACACCAGAGGTCAGGGATTTATTGAGTGCCGAATTAAATAAGGCTCTCTCTGTGGTTGAATCCTTGGGCGGAAGGTTTACACTCGATGTCGAAAGAGGAGAGCCGGCTTTATTCAATGATACTCGTGTGAACAGTTACTTATTAAAATCGATAGAAGAAATGTATCCAGAGTGCCAAATTGTCAGGCGTCCCTTTGGGATGGGCGGTGAAGATTTCGGCTATGTGACACAAAAGTTACCGGGAACATTATTTTTCCTAGGAAGCGGCACAGCGGATGGAATCAAAAGAGATTTACATACTCCCATCTTTGATATTGATGAAAACAGCCTAGCGATGGGTGCAGCTATTCTTGCACAAACTGCGGTCCATTTTTTAAAAGATGAATCTAATTCACCAGTTAACAAGGAGGGAAAGGCACATGTCTCATAAACTAGCTTTTATAGGATTTGGTGTAGTTGGTCAGGGGTTGGCAGAAATTTTGCTAAATAAAGAAGAAGAATTGAAACAAAAAGAAGGTTTTAAAGCGACTGTTGTCGCCATTTCCGATTTTCTGAAAGGTTCCATCTATCACCCCAATGGACTTGATTTAGATGTCGTATTGAATACCTTAAAGGAAACTGGGAATTTAGAAAATTATCCACAGTCACCTGGATTAATCACTGGATGGAACAGCCTGCAAACTATTGTTGGTACAAATGCAGATACGATTATTGAGGTGTCATATACCGATGTAAAAACTGGCCAGCCCGCGATTGATCATTGCAAAGCAGCATTTGAAAGTGGAAAAAATGTTGTCATGACAAATAAGGGTCCGGTAGCTCTGGCCTATAAGGAACTATCAGATATTGCTGAGAAGAATGGTGTTTATTGGGGATTTGAAGGCACTGTTATGAGTGGGACGCCATCATTAAGAATGCCTATTGTTACTTTGGCTGGAAATGAAATTAAAGAAATTCGCGGTATTCTAAATGGAACGACCAATTATATCTTAACGAAAATGGAACAAGAAGGCGTTTCTTATGAAGCTGCATTAAAAGAAGCACAGGAGCTTGGCTATGCGGAAGCAGATCCAACAAGTGATGTGGAAGGTTATGATGCAAGATATAAAATTGTCATACTAGCGAACTATGTCATGGGTATCCCGTTAAACGTTGAAAATGTTTCTTGCAAGGGAATTACTGAGATTTCATTAGAAGATATTGAAGTTGCAAAGTCCGAAGGAAAACGCTGGAAACTGCTGGCTAAAGTCAAAAAGGAAAACGGTACGGTTGTTGCTTCGATCGCACCGGAAAAAGTGGATATCACGGATTCCTTAGCATCCATTGGCGGTGCAGTCAATGCGATTACATATGAGTGTGATTTACTAGGACCTGTCACACTAAGCGGAGCGGGAGCCGGAAAAACAGAAACAGGATTTTCACTTTTAATAGACTTGATTAATATCAACCGTGAACGTAAACCGGTAACTGTATAAGGAATAGAACTTCCTATGCGCGCGACGGAACCGGACAATTCTCAAAGTCAAAACTTATTTAATTAACGTTAATAAGAGAAGGGCGGGAATGATTATGTCAGTTCAAATGGCAGGAAAGAAGATGCTGCTTGGTGGAGAATGGGTGTGCCGTGACCAGATTATTGAAGTGTGTGATCCTCAAGATAACAGCTTAATAGATACCGTTCCAGCTGCATCAGCTGAAGATATGATTCGCTGTATTGAGGAAGCTAAGGAGGGTGCAAAGCTTGCCGCAGCCATGCCCGTCCATGAGAGAATGAGAGTCCTCAATGCAGCAGCGGATTATATTGAAATGCATCGAGAAAGATTCGCTGTTACCATCTCAAAAGAAGGCAGTAAAACAATCAGGGAAGCAACCAAAGAAACAACTAGATGTATACAAACCTTAAGAATCAGTGCAGAAGAGGCAAGAAGAATTAATGGTGAAACGATCTCCTTTGATCAAATGCCAGGAAGTGAAAACCGAATCGGGTATTACTATCGTTTCCCAATCGGTATTATTGGCGCAATCACTCCGTTTAATGATCCATTAAACCTTGTTGCACACAAAGTAGGACCAGCGATCGCATCTGGTAACGCCATTATCGTGAAACCAGCTACGGTGACTCCACTAAGTGCCCTATTGCTTGCCGAAGCCTTTGCACATGCAGGACTTCCTCCGAAAGTTTTATCCGTCATAACAGGTTATGGGCATGAGATAGGGGATATTCTTGTAACCCATCCTGCGATAAGGATGATTTCCTTCACAGGAGGATTGGAAGCGGGAGAAAACATCGTTCGAAAAGCAGGGTTAAAGAAAATGAGTATGGAGCTTGGATCCAATTCCCCTGTGATCGTTTTGGAGGATGCTGATCTAGAACAAGCAGTCGAATCAAACGTGTCCGGTGCGTTTTGGGCAGCGGGTCAGAATTGCCTTGGTGTGCAGCGTCTCTATATTCAAGAGAGCGTCATGTCTAGTTTTCAAAAAAAGTTCGTCACTCGTACGGAGCAATACATTATCGGTGATAAACAAGTACAAGAAACGGATATGGGTCCGCTAATTAATGAAAAAGAAGCGAAGCGCGTGGAAGCTTTAGTGAATGAAGCCATTGAAAAAGGGGCCAAGCTACTGACGGGCGGTATCCGTAAGGGAGCATTTTATACTCCAACCGTCCTAACCAATATACCGGAAAATTGTAGAATCGCTAACGAAGAAATTTTTGGACCGGTTGTTCTTCTTTACCCGGTACAGGATTTAGACCACGCCATTCAAGAATCTAACCGAGTGGACTTTGGTCTGCAGGCGGGAATTTTCACTAAAAATATTGAAAAAGCCTACCAGGCGATTGCCCAAATGGACGTTGGCGGCATTATGATCAATGACAGCAGTGACTATCGGATTGATGCCATGCCGTTTGGCGGAGTGAAAAAATCTGGATTAGGCAGAGAAGGAATAAAGTTTGCCATCCAGGAAATGACCGAACCAAAGGTTGTGTGCTTTAAGTTGTCTACCGAACATTTTAGATAATTCATCTTGAGAATATGGGGGTTTTTTGATGTCATTTTCAACAATTGAGTATAAGGAAAGAATAAGAAAAACAAAAGAGAGAATGATCCAAAAGGGAATTGATGTCCTTCTTATCACGGATCCAGCCAATATTAATTACCTATCTGGCTATGATGGATGGTCATTTTATGTCCATCAGATGCTCGTTCTAATCGTTGATGAAGATCAACCAATGTGGATTGGGCGAGAAATGGATGCTAATGCAGCAAAGGTAACCACATGGCTCTATCGTGATAATATCATTCCTTATCCAGATGAATATGTGCAATCGGAAAGTAAACATCCGATGGATTTTGTCGCAAGTATTTTAAGGGAAATTGGTCATGATAATCGCTCCATTGGTGTTGAAATGGAAAACTATTATTTTTCAGCTAAGTGCTATGAACAGCTGAAAAAAGGTTTAGTGAATGCCACTTTTACAGATGCCACCTTACTAGTAAATTGGGTGCGCCTCATAAAGTCGGATGCTGAAATCGCATATATGAAAAAAGCTGCAATCATCGTTGAAAAAGCAATGCAGGCTGGCATCGAGTTGATTCAGGAGGGTGTCAGAGAGTGTGACGTGGCTGCAAAAATTTTCTATACGCAAATCACAGGTACCGAGGAATTTGGCGGTGATTATCCTTCCATTGTCCCTTTGCTGCCTTCTGGTGAAAAAACTTCTACTCCGCATTTAACTTGGACCGATGACCGTTATAAAGATGGGGACGCTGTTATATTAGAATTAGCGGGTTGCTATAAAAGATACCATTCGCCATTGGCACGGACCGTTCAGATTGGAAAACCGAAGCCTGAAATGGAGACCCTTTCAAAGGTTGCCGTCGAAGGGATTAATGCTTGTTTGGAGATGATCCGTCCAGGTATTGCTTGTGAAGAAATTGAAGAAACTTGGAGAAAAACAATTGAAAAAAGCGGCTTTGTAAAAGAATCACGCCTAGGATATGCGATGGGTCTGAATTATCCACCGGATTGGGGCGAGCATACAGTGAGCATACGAAAAGGGGACAAAACGATTTTGCAGCCAAACATGACTTTCCACCTCATTCCAGGATTGTGGCTTGATCATTATGGCTTTGAAGTAAGTGAGTCGATTCGAATCACAGAAAACGGCTGTGAAACCTTTGCCAATCTTCCAAGGAACCTGACATTAAAGGAATTTGTTTAGCGAGTGGAATTTAATAAAGGGGATGGTGCATGTATGAAGAAGGCTACAATGGCGACTGCAATTGGCAATCTTGTTGAATGGTATGAATACGGTATTTATAGTTATACTGCAGCAATTATCGGATCCCAGTTTTTTCCGGAAGGGAGCGGTACAACTGCTTTACTTTACGCTTTTGCGGTGTTTGCCATTTCGTTCTTCTTTAGACCATTGGGAGGCTTGATTTTTGGATCAATTGGTGATCGCTTGGGTAGAAAGAAGATATTGGTCATAACCATTATGCTTATGTCACTGTCAACAGCTGCCATTGGTCTGGTTCCACATTATGGAACCATTGGTGTAACGGCAACAGTGTTGCTCATCATTCTACGAATTGCCCAGGGGTTGGCTGCAGGCGGGGAATATACAGGTGCTTCTGTTTTTATGAATGAGTCTTCTCCTTCAAATCGCCGGGGACTATTCACTAGTTTACTTGAATCAGGTTCATTGTTGGGTTATATCATCGGATCTGTTTTTGTCGCTATTCTTACTTCCATTTTAAGTACTGAAGATATGGCAAGTTGGGGCTGGCGGATCCCATTTATTTGTTCACTGCCATTAGCGTTAGTAGGTATGTACGTCAGAACGAAAATTGATGATACGCCAACATTTATAAAAATGAAGGAAGAAAACACCTTGTCAAAGAATCCTCTCAAAGAGATGTTCTTAACAGCACGAAAACCTTTAGTTATCTCATTTTTAGTAGTGGCGTTCGCAAATGGAGCTTATTATACATTATTGACCTATCTTCCATCATACTTTGAGACGCAAGTCGGTTTATCGAGTATGGAATCAATGATTGTTACTACGCTAGGAATGGTATTAATGCTTATTCTTATTCCAATATTTGGTGTAATGAGCGACCGGTATGGAAAAAAGCCTTTTCTATTATTGTCATCTGGATTAACGATTCTAACAGCCATTCCAATCATTGCTTACGTTTCTAGTGGTGCACCATCAGGCCCATTGGTTGGTTATTTTGCTTTAGATGTAATCGTTGCTATCTTTATAGGTGTTTTCCCATCCACACTGCCAATGTTGTTTCCAAATCGAGTACGGAACACGGCATATGGAGCTTCCTACAATGTTTCAACAGCCATCTTTGGAGGGGGAGCGCCTCTTATCATTACTTCCTTACAAACATCGACAGGGAATAAATTAATGCCTGCATTCTTCTTAATGGGTACGGCATTAATGGCGATAATCGCTATCATGAATTTGCCGAAAGCTATTAATAACTCAAGTAAAATTGATAGTGATACTTCAATTGAAAAAACTAAAATCATTTAATAGGAATTTTATTTCCTATCTAGTAAAGTCTTTTCAGTTTGCGTTAAATTAAATAATCGACCTCCGCCGGAATCTGATTAAGGAGTAGGCGGAGGTCTTTTATTGCAAGTGTCTGACTATATGTTGAAAAGAGGAAATAGATTGTATGGGATAATTTTGGAGCTAACACTTTGACAACAAGTCCATATTGCAAATCCCTTATTTGAAGATAAACCATTCATTCCAGTAATATAAAGCCACTAAGCTTGTCATTAATCCAATTGGTATAACGAGTAAAGCGACTTTAATATACTTACCCCACGTAAATCTAATTCTATTGCTTTTTAAAATGTACATCCATATTAAAGTAGCAAGAGTTCCTACAGGGGTTATTAATGAACCAATATCACTGCCGAGCACATTTGCCAAATAAGATAATTGTAAGGTTTGCAGATCTAATCCCATATTGGTGAGGGATAATGTACCGATCATCACAGCAGGTAAATTATTAAATATATTTGACAAAATCGTTAATAATATACCCATTGTTAGACTAGCATTTAAATGACTACTTTCTACTAGGGGTTGAAGGTATTTTATTAAAAAGGATGTTAATCCAACATTCTGAAGACCGTATACTAAAACATACATACTAAAAGCAAAAATAAGTATATGCCACGGGGTTTTACTTATGACATCTTTTACCCCTTTTCCTGCTTTATACCACCTAATCATAATTAGTAAAATGGCCCCTGCTAATGCAATCCACTCCATAGGAATACCAAACGGTGTTAGGATAAAGAAACTGGCTCTTACTGCTACAACAATGACCATACTTACCCTAAACATCCACCAATCAATCTTTATATTTATTTGGCTCGTAAGCGGATCAGTAAAGTTTTGATCAATCTTTTTCGGAATATCCTTCTGATAGTACAAATAAAGTAAGCTTGCAATTGTTATAATACCAATCATAGATGGTACAAACATCATTTCTACATAGCTGTTTAAATCTATCCCAACAATTTTCAATGCAATTAAATTTGATATATTACTAATTGCAATTGGAGCACTGGAAGCGGTTGCGATTAATGCTCCAGAGAGTAAATAGGGAATTTTTTGATGGGGTTTAAGGTTGAGGTATTTAGTCATATGAATTATTATCGGGGTAGTAATCAATATACTTCCATCATTATTAAAAAAGATAGTCGTTAAAAAACAAATTAGGTTTACAAAAATGTAAAGTAAAGTTCCTGAACCTTTTGCTTTTTTAACTAAATTGAATGCAACCCAATTAAAGAAACCAATGCTTTCTAATACAATAGACATAATAATCGTTGATAAAATGGTAATAGACGCTCCACTAACGATATCGAGGATTTTATAAATATCATCTAAAGGCACAATACCTAAAAAAATAGTAATCGCTGCTCCAATAGCTGTGGGGATCGATTCATTGAGCCCTTTAGGCCGCCAAATTATTAAACTAATTACTGATAAAAAAATGATAAACATGAGGATCAATTCTAGGTTAAATATCTTGTTTCACCCCAAGGTTTATTTGGGACCCCTTCATATCGTCGTTTATCCTCGCTTGTTTTGCTGAATTACTATACTTTGTAGGTGGAACCAAGAAAATGTAGAAAAAAATCCCTAATAGCAAAACAATCAATGTAAACCCTCCTACAAATAAAAATTAGTAAATATATGTTAGAAGACATCCAATAAGGCTAGTGATATATGGAGGGTTTTATTGGTGGCAAAAAATAAATTTTGCCACCAACATATCACCAGTTATCTCCAGTTTCACAATTAGTTATTTTTCTTCTTTCCCTTTGGGCCTTTCTTTTTGTTTTGATTATTTTGAGCCTGAGAGTTGGCTCCATCGGCTTGAGCCTGAGAGTTGGCTCCATCGGCTTGAGCCTGAGAGTTGGCTCCATCGGCTTGAGCCTGAGAGTTTTCTCCATCGGCTTGAGCTTGAGAGTTTTCCCCATCAGCCTGAGCTTGAGCGTTTTCCTCATCAGCTTGAGCTTGAGAGTTTTCTCCATTAGCTTGAGGTTGAGAGTCTTCACTAACAACTTGAGATTGTGTGTTTTCTGCTTCAGTTTGAGCTTGAGCGTTTTCTTCAGTTTTAGCTTGAGATCCTTCTCCTTCAGTCTGAGATTTATTATTTTGGGCTTGTCCCTGATGATTCTTATTGTGTTTTGGCAAAATAAACACCTCCTTTTCCTTTTCTAGGTGCAAGAGTATATCGATCGCTCCTGTACCTGATCATAAATTCATTCACTTGCTATGATTAGTAGCTTACTATTTTATATGCATCTTCTAATATAATATTGCGGGCGAGTTTCTCTGATTAATCTGCCAATTTTTCCGATTCTGGTATCAAGATAGTAAGCGTCTATAATCCTCCCCTTAAAATATTTAGGAACCTGAAATATAATGTAAGCATTTATTTTTGATTTCTTCTTTCCTATTGTTACTATAGTAATATTCTCTCTAGGGAAAGGAATGATAAAATGACAACTATTCAAATACCTGTATCTGTCTTAAATTTAGCGCCGATTCGAAAGGGGCAGAGCCCAAGTCAAGCGATTGAATCAATGGTCGAACTTGCACAAGCGGTTGAAAAAATAGGCTATCAACGTTATTGGATTGCAGAGCATCATAATACAGCTACACTTGTGAGTTCAGCTACATCTATTTTGATTAAACATGTGTTAGAGCATACCAAAAGCATTCATGTAGGTTCTGGCGGGATAATGCTGCCAAATCACTCTCCGCTTGTGGTTGCTGAACAATTTGGCACGTTAGCAACAATTTATCCTGATCGCGTTGACCTGGGACTCGGCCGGGCACCTGGTACAGATATGATGACGGCAAACGCCTTAAGACGTTCGAAAAATGATTCAGTTTACACCTTCCCAGATGATGTTAATGCATTGCTTACTTATTTTGGCCCAGCAGAGCAGCAAAGTTATGTGAAAGCCTATCCTGGTGTTGACACGAATATTCCGATTTATATCCTGGGGTCATCGACTGATTCAGCGTATCTAGCGGCAAACTTGGGATTGCCATATGTATTTGCCTCCCACTTTGCCCCAAGATTCATGGAAGAAGCGATCTCAATTTACAGAAGTCGTTTCCAGCCTTCAGAATATTTGGATAAACCATATATGATGGTTTGTTTAAATGTTATTGCTGCAGAAACAGATGAAGAAGCCCAATTTTTATCGACAACGATGCAGCAATTTTTCCTAAATGTGGTTCGTGGAACGCAAAATCCGTTGCAGCCGCCAGTTGAAAGCTTGGATGAGATTTGGACTCCGATGGAGAAGGAAATGGCCGCCACGAAGCAAAGTGTGACATTGATCGGAAGTAAAGAAACTGTCCGCCAACAGTGGACTGCATTCCAAGAGAAATATCACGTCGATGAACTCATGGCAGTATCGTATATATATGACACGGAAAAACAAAAACGTTCGTATGAAATATTGAAAGAAGTAGTTGACGGTAGATAATGAAAATAAAAAAGACCAGAAGAGACATTTTATCTCCTCTGGTCCTTTTGTAGTACAGAAATCTTAATTATTTTCTGATTGGAATTTAATCATAAACTCTTTGAATGCCTGGCAGGCTTCCACTGGAACCGCATTGTAGGCTGATACACGGCAGCCGCCGATGGAGCGGTGTCCGTTTACGCCGACAAATCCTTCCTGTTTCGCTTGCTCAAGGAATTTCTTTTCTAAGTCTTTTGACGCTAAGTTGAATGTAAGATTCATGAGAGAACGGCTTTTTGGTGTGGCATGACCAATATAAAAACCATTACTAGCGTCGATTGTATCGTAAATTAAGTTCGCTTTTTTCTCATTCAGCTTCGCAATGGCATCCAGACCGCCCAATTCACGCGCCCAGTTTAATACCTCTCCAAGCATATAAATACCAAAAGTCGGCGGTGTGTTATACAAAGAATTATTTTTAGAGTGGGTGCTGTACTTTAACATCGTTGGGATATTTGTGTTTGCTTGTTCAAGGAAATCCTTGCGAATAATCACAACGGTTACGCCTGAAGGGCCAAGGTTTTTCTGGGCACCAGCATAAATGAGCGCAAACTTGCTGACATCAATTGGCTTAGACAGAATATCACTTGACATGTCAGCGATTAATGGAACATCACCAGTATCTGGGAAGTCCTTCCATTGTGTACCATAAATCGTATTATTTGAAGTTACATGGACATATGCGTCAGATGAATCGTACTGCAATTGATCGATGGCAGGAATGCTGCGGTAGCTGCCTTCTTTCGTAGAAGCCGCATGGTAAACTTCACCAAATAGTTTTGCCTCTGTGAAAGCTTTCTCTGACCAAGAGCCAGTCATGACATATGCCGCTTTTTTACCTGTTTGTAAAAAATTCATCGGTACCATTGAAAACTGAAGACTAGCACCACCCTGCAAGAAGAGTACTTCATGCGTATCAGGAATAGACAGAAGCTCCTTTAAGCTGTCAATCGCCTGATTATGTACCTCTTCATAAGCTTTGCTGCGGTGGCTAAGTTCCATGACGGACATGCCCGTACCTCGAAAATCTATTAGTTCTGCCTGAGCTTTTTCTAGAACAGAAATGGGTAATGCAGAAGGGCCTGCATTGAAATTATAAGCACGTTGGACTTGCAGTTTCATTTTTATCACTCCATTTTTTCTTTTCTATGACTATACCACACATATAAATTTCCGAAAATAATTTTAATTGTGAAATAGTGAATTTTTAAATATTTTTTTCAAAATAACAAAAAGAAATAGGATGTCATTTCCAGAAATCCTATTTCTTCTCATCAGCTTATTTCTTTTATTTTTTGATTACTACGAGACCAGATAACGACAGGAATAAGCAAAAGGGAAAGAATTGCTCCAGCGAATGAAAGCCCTGCGTAACTTGTTTGTGCGACCACCATTCCGGATAGGGCTCCCCCAGAAGCCCCTGCTAAAGCAATCAAGACATCTACCGCTCCTTGAGTTTTGGCACGTGTTGAGGGATGAGTGGAATCGACGATTAATGCAGTCCCACTTATTAAACCAAAATTCCATCCAAGTCCAAGCAAGGAAAGCGCGACGATTAAGAGAAGCATGGAATTTGAAGGAGCGCTGCCAGCTAGTAAGCCCGCCGAAAGAAGTGTAGCACCAGAAGCAATGGCCATTGCGGTTCGACCGACTTTATCCACGAGAATACCTGTGATGAGAGAAGGAAGATACATCGCGCCAATATGGAAGCCGATGACCATTCCAACCTCTCTTAGACCATGACCATGATGTTTCATATAAACAGGTGTCATCGTCATGATTGCGGTCATGACAATTTGCGTTAACACCATAATGGTTGCTCCAACAACGATTCCTCGTTTATTCATTGCAAGATTACTTGATTGCTTCTCAACAGGATCACTCTTGTCGATGACCTGCCGATCTGCAAGGGCGTTGGCAACAATCAAAGGATCTGGCCGTAGAAAAAATAGCAGGACTAATCCTGCCAGTAGAAAGGCTGCAGCCCCTAAAATAAAAGGACCAGCAAGAGCAGGGACACCTATAGAGATTGCAAATCGGCCCATGACGTCCACCAAGTTTGGTCCTGCCACTGCCCCAAAGGTCGTTGAAACCATGGCGATACTGACAGCGGTCGCTCGCTGTGTGGGCTTGGCTAAGTCTACCCCTGCATAGCGTGCTTGTAAGTTTGAAGCAGATCCCGCACCGTATACAAGGAGTGATGCAAAAAGAAGTAAGATATTACTAGTAATGGCCGAAACAATGACTCCAACTGCTCCAATCCCGCCGGTCAAAAACCCTCCCGCAAGACCAATTCGGCGGCCAAAGCGTTGGGAGACGCGACCGATCAGCAGTGCTGCTCCTGCCGAGCCAAACGTTAACAATGCTGCCGGAATCCCTGCATAACTGTCCGTCCCTAACATTTCTTGGGCAAGGAGTGCACCAACAGTAATACCAGCAGCTAGTCCAGCCCCACCAAAAATTTGTGACATGACAACAATGAGCAATGTCCGGCGATATAACTTTTGCTGCTTTTCTGGTGAATCGACGTAGTTCTGCAACCAAGCTGGTTTTGAATTTTTTGGATTATGTGACACACTTAAACCTCTTTCTTTTTAAAGGTTGATATTTGTTTTTTTATTTTAACAAGAAAGAAAAGCAGTTTATATAGAATAGTGTCGAAAAATTCAAAACTTATTCACACTTATAATCCACATAATTCCAGTTCTAATCATTTATTTCTGTTTATATTCAGCATCATATGAATTTTCACCGGAACTGAAAGCATAATGGTCTCCTCTCTCATTTTTATTTTGCCCAATTTACTACGGATAGAAAAAACTATAAATTTCCATCTAGCACATTCTTTGTAAAGGGAACAATAATTGTTAAGGTGAGATAGGATGAAACGTGATGAACCACGTGATTATATAACGATTCAGGATAACCAAGGGAATCTTAAAGATTATGCTGTTGAAGCATTGTTTGATATGGAGGATGAATCCTATGCGTTATTAAAGGCTGAGGATGAAACCATCGTTATGAAAATAGAAGGAGAGGAAGGGAATCAAGATTTAGTGGGTATTAATGATCCTTCCGAGAGTGAAGCGATATTGGATGCATACCAAATCGCCGTGGAACATGCTCCAGCAGAATAAAATAAAAGCAGCGAAAGGTACCTCCAGAAAACCAAGGGCCTTTCGCTTGATTTTTTTTCAATAGTAATTAAAGCCAAGATAGATGATATAAATGATGATAGCTGTCATTGCGATTATCCAGACAAGAAAAACTGGATTTAATAAATAAGGATGTCTTTGTGTGCCTTCATTAATTGGAGTATCAAATTCTCCAGATTTAGTACTTACCATTCTTCCAGTACCCAACGTAACAACTAAACCGATGATTAAGACTAACAAGACAATTCCGGCCAAAATCAGATGCCAATTATTCATGAGAACCCCACCTTTTTTATCATATAATTTGAGAAAATGTGGCGAAATATACATAACTAGGTTTAAATTTCTTCAACTAAAAAAAGCTGAAAAAGGGTACATTCCCTTTTTCAGCTTTTTTTAGTTTAGGTCTGTTAATTCCGATGAATGAACCAATTGTATATTATGTATACTATCGACTTCCTTAATTTCGCAGAATCCTGAAGTGTACTTATAAAGGATTAAATATTTCTTGCCATTGTAAAGAACATACTCCATTTTATCGCCATCCTTTGACAATATTTATATTATTTTATATAAGTCGTACACAGTAATCTATGAAGGTTATTTAAAGATTATGTAAATTTTTTTTGAAGTTCAAATAGCAGCTCATTCAAAAATATAATCTATTAGAATGATTATGGTAAGATATTGTTGTTGGCATGTTAAGGGGGAAAAATTATGAACAAAAAACCAGTTATCGGCATTACAGGTGCCTATGTTAAACATAACGAATATATGGAAGGTGTCTATGTGCACCATGATTATCATAAAAGTGTTGCTGCCAATGGAGGAATACCTGTCATTCTTCCTTACATTAACCCTGAGATGGCAATAGAAACAATCGCCTTGTGCGATGGAATCATTCTCAGTGGTGGAGAGGATGTCGATCCAAAGCTTTTTGGTCAGGATCCGCATCCACACTTGGGTCCAACTACACCGGAGCGGGACGTGGCAGAGATTGCGATGGTGAAATTCGCGCTTGAAAACAATATTCCGATCCTTGCCATTTGCAGAGGCGTTCAGATTTTGAATGTTGCTCTTGGCGGTACGTTAATCCAGGACATCCCGAGTCAAGTCAAGGAACCCATTCAACACAACCAGAAAATTGATAGAAGTCGAGAGACTCACTGGGTGACCATCGCTACCGATAGTAAATTATTCGAAATGGTCGGTTCTGAACGAGTACGTGTGAATAGTCTCCATCATCAAGCCATTGATAAGGTGGCCAATGACCTTCGAGTTGTTGCCCAGTCATCCGATGGGATTGTTGAAGCAGTGGAGTATATCCATCCAACCACCTTTACAATCGGTGTTCAGTGGCATCCTGAATCAATGGCGAGTACAAACCATGAAATGAACAATTTATTCAAAGATTTTATTAACAGTATGGTTAAGGTCCCAGCTTCTGTCTAAGGGGAAAGGAATGAATCACTAGATGGAAAAAATTTATCTTGATTACAATGCCAGTACACCGATTGCTCCTGAAGTAGCCGCGGCCATGAAGCCATTGTTAGATCAATTTTATGGAAACCCGTCGGCCTTACACTGGGCAGGGTTACCAGTAAAGGAATTATTACATCAAGCCCGAGCGCAGGTGGCCAAATTAATTGGCTGTTCCCCCAGAGAGGTTATTTTTACAAGCGGAGGCAGTGAAGCCAATAATCTTGCATTAAAAGGTTATTTTTTTAAAAATCGGCATAAAGGCAATCATATCATTACTTCCAAAATTGAACATCCTGCGATTATGAACCCCTGCAAATTCTTAGAACAAATTGGGGCAAAAGTCACATATGTAGACGTTGATCGGAATGGGCAGGTTACACAAGAAGCAATAAAAAACGCAATCACAAAAGAAACCATTCTGATTTCGATAATGCACTCCAATAATGAAACCGGTACATTGCAGCCCATTATGGAGATTGGGGAAATAGCTAAGGAACATGGGGTTGCTTTTCATACGGATGCTTCCCAATCGGTTGGAAAAGTTCCGGTGAATGTGAATGATTTGAAAGTGGATATGCTAACGATTGCCGGCCATAAGCTTTATGCACCTAAAGGAATTGGCGCGTTTTATATACGAGAGGGAATCCATCTGGAACCACTTATCCATGGAGCGGGCCATGAGTTTGGCCTTAGGGCAGGTACCGAAAATACTTTATTGGCGGTGGGCTTAGGAAAGGCCTGTGAGATGGCTAAACAACACGTAGAAGATTGTGGAATAAAAGAGTTAACCGATTATTTTTGGATGCAATTAAAGGAGAAGTTCGGCAATCAGGTAGTATTGAATGGCCATTCGGAGGACCGTCTGCCGAATACTTTGAATGTCAGTTTTGTAAGAAGAGTGGGTCAAGAGATATTGGATGCGATCCCTCAGTTAGCTGCGTCAACAGGATCGGCATGCCACGCCGGCAGTATTGAATTATCCCCAGTTTTAAAGGAAATGTGTGTTTCTGAAGAAGTTGGAATGGGTGCCATCCGTTTTAGTTTAGGATGGTATACGACGAAAGATGAGATTGACCAAGTAGTGGATTCGATTAAGGGGATTCTTTGAAATAAAGGAAGAGGACTAGCTCATTGGAGGTAGTCCTTTTTTGTGAGTCGGGTGGCCGTCCTATATTCCCGAGACTAGACATATAATGAATTAGAGAAAGAAAATCAGCCCCAAATTAGTGTTTCATTGGTGGAAAATTCTTTGAATTGGTATAATATGTTAATACTGTCTAAGCCTTACATAATTAAAGGGATTTCGGTTAAGAGAAAGGAAACATGTACAGCATAAATACATTGTTGTCACGAAAAAGGGTAATCATGAGAGGATGATAAGGATGCAGAAAAGATTGTTAGGGAAATCAGGGCTTGAAGTATCGGCCCTTGGTCTCGGTTGTATGGGGATGTCAGACTTTTACAGCGGCAGGAATGACGATGAATCAATTAGAACGATCCATCGTGCCCTTGAAATGGGTATTACCCTTCTCGATACAGCTGATATGTACGGTGTCGGTAAGAATGAAGAGTTGGTTGGAAAGGCCATCAATGGACATCGTAATCAAGTGGTTATTGCAACTAAATTTGGAAATGTACGAGCAGAGGACGGAGCATTTTTAGGAATAAATGGGCGTCCAGAATATGTAAAAAAGGCATGTGAAGCGAGTCTTCGCCGCTTAGGTGTGGATCATATCGACCTCTATTACCAGCATCGAGTCGACCCCAACACACCAATTGAAGAAACCGTCGGAGCGATGGCCGATTTAGTCCGAGAAGGGAAAGTTCGCTATTTAGGGCTCTCGGAAGCCTCTGCGTCAACGATTCGCCGGGCACATGATGTCCATCCAATTACAGCTGTACAAACGGAGTACTCTCTTTGGAGCCGGGATGTAGAAGATGAGATTCTGCCCGCCTGCAGGGAACTCGGGGTTGGATTTGTCCCATACAGTCCATTAGGAAGAGGATTTCTAACAGGACAAATACAAAAGTTTGAAGACTTAGCAGTGGATGACTATCGTCGTTTATCGCCACGCTTTCAGGGGGAAAACTTCCAGAAAAATCTGGAACTAGTTCAGAAGATACATGAAATAGCCCGTGAAAAAGACTGCCAGCCGTCCCAACTTGCACTTGCTTGGCTACTTGCGCAAGGGGATGATATTGTTCCAATCCCAGGGACAAAAAGAATCAAGTTTTTAGAAGAAAATATAGGTGCACTTCAAATACCCTTAAATGCTACCGATTTAGAGCGAATAAATGAAGTTGCTCCACGGGGTGTAGCTGCTGGAGAACGTTACCATGAAGCAGGCATGAAAGGCGTGAATTTGTAATCGTTGATTGACGACTGACCGTCCTCGTATCGGCTAATATAGGTAGCCAATAGCCCCGATTGACGACCGACCTGGCTCCTTCAAGCAACCAGTGGTCATCTATACCTCCTCCACACCTTAGAAGTGTCACAAAATTGAAGTTGATTACGAGGAACAGGCACGATGAAAATGGTAAAATAAGAAAATACAGAGGAAGGAGCCAGAATGAAATGAACCAAGTAGAAATTATTGCTCGTAGAATACTAGGTTGGAAGTTAAATAGATGGGACAGATGGTTTGATTTTGAAAAGGGGACATTCATACCAGTTGCAGATTTTCAACCTGATCAAAATCTTGAGCATGCAATGCTCATCGTAGAAAAGTTAAAAGACTTCGGTTTTACCTATACAACCAATGGGAGCACTGAAGTTTGCTTTAACAACATATGTGAAACGGGCGACACATTAGCTCAAGCCATCAGCAATGCAGCCTTCACCATTGCTGATAATAGTTCGATCGCTGAGGAATGGCTGTAATAAGTACATATAAAAAGCTTGTAGATTAAATCCATATGGATCAAATCCTACAAGCTTTTATCGCTTCTATTTGCTTCGTAATACAGTTATAAACCCATCCAAGATTTCATGGCTGACCGAAAATCCCTTATGTTTGTAAAATTCCAGCGCGTCATTATTGCCGTTAGAGACAAAGATAAAATAATCCTCGACGTCATCAAATTGTTTTAACCAATCCATCGACATCTTGAAAAGTGTAGACCCTACCCCATACTTCCGATACTCGTCCTTAATATAAAATTGCGATAAACAACCAACATTTGGTTTACGAACTGTAGACATGTCAAAAAAAGTAGCAAAATCATTAGAATAGGTCTCTTTTGGCGAGATATTAGAATAAACGTACCCAACGACTTGGTCGCCGTCCTTCACAACCACGATATAATTATGAATGGCGCTATTAATCGAAGGGACCAGGCGGGTGTTAAAGTTCATGCTGTCAAACAGTTCTGGTGTTATGTAAGCTTTCGATTTTTGAAAGGCCATAAGTTCATTGCATACATCCCGGCAGTATTCTATTTCTTCGTCCGAGATTACTTCATATGTTAAATTCACGAATTCTCACTCCTTATCTCCCATATCAAAACTGTAAGAGCACTCGGTTTAAATTAAACCGAGACGCTCTAATCCATAACGGACACCGTCTTCTTCGGCGGAGAGTGTGACCATATTGGCCATTGCTTTCAATTCATCACGGGCATTTCCCATGGCGACGCCCATTCCGACTAGTGACAGCATTTCCATATCATTTAAACCATCGCCAAAGGCAACGGCCTCATCAGGTGCAATCCCAAGTTTTTCTAATAATTTACTAAGTCCCACTGCTTTGTTTGAGTTAGACAAATTCACATCACAGGTTCGTGCCCCTGAACTCCATCTGCGGAAATCCAGTTCTGGAACCTTTGACTGATAGGATAACTCCTCCTCTAGATCGCAATGGAGGAAGATTTGATAAATATCCTGGTCTTTCCAAAATTGCGGCGGGGCCAGTTCCGGTTTCCATGGATCATGCTGGTACGCTTCTACGACGAAGGGATGTTCTAAATGCGTGACTTTAAAGCTTGTATCGCCTAAATAAGTCAGCGGATGTTGTAAGTCATTGGATAATTGATGGACTCTTTCTAAGACTTGCTTATCAATCGAACTCTTGTATATTTCTGTTCCTTCATGGAAGGCAAAGGAACCGTTAAAAAAGACCATCGAGTCGACCCCAGTTTCTTGAATAATCGACTCAGTAAAGTAAGGTGCTCTCCCGGTAGCAATCACCACTTTCGTCTGTTTCTCTTTTAACCTCTGGATGGCATCCTTTGTGGCATGACTCAGTGTTTTTCCATGGGGGAGGATGGTTCCGTCTATATCTAAGATGACAACCTTATAATTCATAAAACACGCTCCCATAAATTCTTTCACAGATATTTCTATAGCAAAGTATAACATGTTCCAAGAAAAACCCTATGCAAAACACACTTAAACAGGAACATTTATGATCGATGGGGATCTATTATATAGGTTCAGGATATTCCCAGTCAAATTTAACAGAAACCCTGACTAGAAAACGTAGGTATGTTCCATTTTTTTATTAACAATAATTACATTATGTAAACTTATAGGCGGGATTTGAAAAGGATTCATAGAAAATGAAGGTCTCGGGCAAAATGTGAAAATGATAATGGTTTCTTTTATGGAAAAAACACAACACGCATTAGGGGAGGTATTTCTGTGGATCAAATAGAGAAAAAGCGAAAACTACTTCGTGATTACGGCTATCCTGAAAAAGCCATTCCGAGATTAATGGAGGAAATAAGTTCGATGGACTACAATAGGCTGGAAAAACTGATTTTGCCATATAACGACATAACGTCAGAAAAATCCTAATAACTGAAGCAAAAAAAGACTCCAACCCAGGAGTCTTTTTTTAACTTCTTAATCTTCATTATTTTGCATTCCAGTAAACATGAGTACAAAACGGAGTAATTCTGCTACTGCTACTACAGTTGCTGCTACGTACGTAAGCGCAGCAGCGTTTAGCACTTTTTTCGCTCGATACTCTTCTTCATTTCTAATCAGACCAGAACCAACCATTACATCCAGAGCTCTGGAACTCGCATTGAATTCGACAGGTAACGTAACCACCTGAAACAGAACTGCAGCGCCCATAGCGATAATTCCAAGTAATAAAAAGTTGGCAGAGGATAAGAGAATACCGATTAAAATCAAGATAAATGAAAAATTTGAGCCAATATTTGCGACTGGTACCAATGCATGTCTTACACGTAAAGGTACATAACCATCCTTTTGTTGTAAACAATGGCCAACCTCGTGAATGGCAACGGATATCGAAGCAATCGAGGTCCCATGGTAGTTCGTTGTGGAAAGCCTAACACTTCTACTTCTTGGATCGTAGTGGTCCGATAAGTGACCTCTCACTTCTTCTACAGATACGTCGTATAAGCCATTTTGATCCAAGATTCTTCTAGCAGCCTGGGCACCCGTAAATCCAGAAGATGAGCCTACTTTCAAAAATTTAGAGTAGGTACTCCTTAAATACATCTGCACAAATATTGGAATTATCATGATTAGAATAAAATAAACGATAAAACCCATAATGCATACTCCTTCTCAAGATGCTATTTTATATACATTATTATACTTTAAGGTACACTTTTTTAGTAATAATGTGCTTGTTAAAAAAAGGACTAACCAATTTGGTCAGTCCTTTTACGTGAGTATTTTAATTAAATAGCACGGTTGACCGTACTTATTTTTTTCTTAAATATCTTCGTATTTGTTCCAATATAAACACCAGATAGGACAAAGGCTGCTCCAATTCCGTGAGCCAAAGTGAAGGTTTCATTTAAAAAGATGGTGGCCATCAAGACGGCCGATACTGGCATGACATTAATAAAAATTGAAGCTTTTGCCGCGCCAATTTCCTTGATCCCGTAATAATACATAATAAATGCCACCACTGTTACGAAAATACTCATGTGGGCGATGGCTATCCAGGTTGAAATGTCAGCATGCTGTACATCTTTCCAAGTGGTTTCCACTAATGCAAATGGTAATAAAAATAATGTACCAAAAGCTACGGCATAAGTAGTGGATTCGACTGAACTAAATTTTTTTAAAACCACTTTGCCAACGACGCTGTACAAGGCCCAACAAATCACCGCACCAAGTAAAACAAAATCGATCGTTTCAAAGCCTATCTCCACCAGTGAAAGCACATGACCATCTGTAATTATAAAAGTTACCCCAATAAGAGCAGTCACCATACCAATTATATGGTTCTTGGTAATCGTCTCTTTTAAAAAGATGCCTGACAAAAGAACAATTAAAACTGGATTTGACGCAATAAATAAGGAACTCTTAATTACCGGTGCATGTTTGGTGGCAATAAAAAAGCAAATATTATATAGTGCTATTCCAGTTAAACCTAAAACCGCAAACAAGCTATAGTCTTTAAGAGTAGGCCTGATCCGATTTTTTTCAGTTAACCACATCAGCGGGAACAATAGGACAGAAGCTCCTAAAAAACGTAAAAAAGCAACTGTAGCCGGTTCAAAGTCTTGAACTGCAATTTTTCCAGCAATAAATGCACTTCCCCATGTCGCCGTAGCGAAAATCAACATTCCATATATAAGCCATTGCTTTTTTTTCATGTATGTCCCTTCAATCTATTAAAAGTAATAATTAGAATTGTAACATTTTTTTCGGATTTCGAAATAATTATTTTTAATAGATTTTGAATTATGCGATAAATAGGGGAGAGTTTAAAATTATTTCTTTTGTTTATTTCTAAACGAAAGAATATTTGACTTTAAGGATGCATAAGTTCCAATCGCTGCATATCCGTAAAACCAGCCCATAAAAATACCGCCAAGAGTGTTGTGTTTATGACTAATAAAAATTGAAATTCCTAATCCAAAGAGAAGTGCAATGGTTGGCACAAACCACTTCGGTAATTTGAAATATAGCTTTATTAGTTGAGTTAATACAATAATGATGGGAATCGCAAAAACTGCATCCCAAAAATTTGTTTGAATGGCAGGGAAATCCACAGCAGAACACACCTTTTTTACCTTATTATGTGTGTTCTGCTAAAGATTTATGATTTAGCTTATACTGATATACCAAGCCAAGCCCCCAATTGCAGCTAAGATGACAATGGCATAAATAGCCGTCAACCGTATCGTGTTTTGTTTTGTGGAACTTTTATAGTCCTCATCCGGTTTCCCAGTAAGTGCTAAGGTACCAATTAGGGCACCAATTAAAACAACAATGATAAGAATCATGCCAAACGTCATAGTATTTCATCCTCACTATATGATAAAATTATTGATTTTTCATTAGACATAGTATGATTCCTATATTAAGGTTAAAGTTATAAAAAATGACCAGCCAATTACTAAAAAAATGGACCATCCACTTTTACTGTCATAAGTGATTGGAAAGGAGTGAGTTGGGTGGATTGGAGACCCGATCGAACAACTAAAAGACCAATTTATAAACAAATTGCTGATTACATTGAACAAGGTATTGCCACAGGCCATTTTTCACCGGAAACCATGTTACCTTCAGAAAGAGCCTTAGCTGAAGAGCTGCAAGTGAATCGTAGTACAGTGGTAGCCGCATATGAAGAACTGCAGTCAATGGGGATTGTTGAGAGAAAAAAAGGTAGTGGGACCATTGTGAGTACGGATATTTGGGGGCTCGAACATAGACGGATTCCAAACTGGGGTAGATATTTGGAGCGTGGCTCATTTCTTCCCAACCTTCCTGTTGTTCAAAGAATTCGTAAGGAAACCCAAGATAATGACCTTATTAATATGGCAAGTGGTGAATTGTCATCTAGTTTATTTCCAAATGAGCAATTCCAACATATTCTATCCGCGCATCCTTTTACAGGCTATCTTGGCTATGACGATCCGCAAGGAAATGAAGAATTAAGGTGTACGATTGCCGATCATGTGAATGAATATAAGAAAATTAATACAACTTCTTCTTCGATTCTTATCACATCGGGTGCACAGCAAGCACTGCATCTGATTGTCCAATGCCTGCTTAAACCTGGTGACGCTGTGGCAATTGAAGATCCATCCTATTGTTATTCTCTGCCCATTTTCCAGACGGCAGGTTTAAAAATCTTCCGATTGCCTGTGGATTCAAATGGGGTAAATCCAGAAGACCTTGTTCAACTACATAAGAAACATAGAATAAGAATGGTATTCCTAAATCCGGATTATCAAAACCCAACGGGAAAGGTTCTTTCCCTGCAACGGCGTCAACGAATTTTAAATATTTCAGCAGAATTTGGAATACCAATTATTGAAGATGACCCCTATAGTTTGACCTCCTTTGATGGAGTGGTAAATCCATCGTTAAAATCAATGGATGATAATGGGAATGTTCTATATATTAGTTCGTTGTCGAAAATTATTGCTTCCGGATTACGAATCGGTTGGGTTATTGGCCCCTCAAAGGTCATTCAACGGCTTGCTGACGCCAAACAACAAGTTGATTTTGGACACAGTGTATTTCCTCAATGGGTGGCGAACGAATTTCTCAAGTCACAGTCCTATGATACACATATACAATTTTTAAGAAAACAGCTTGAACAACGGAGAGATCAACTTGTTCAAAGTCTTAATCAACTATTGGGTGAAAAAGTTTCCTTCTCTATTCCAGATGGGGGGATTCATCTGTGGTGTAAAGTGAACAGACCTATCGACGTGCAGAAATTACTGGAGGAATCAATCAAGAAGGGAATTGCCTTTGTCCCAGGAAATGTTTTAGGCACTGAAAAAGGGTGTCTCCGTTTTACCTATGGCAGGGCGGAAACAAATTTGATTCATGAGGGAATTAATAGATTTTCACAGGCATTAAAGAATCTACCAGCAAATAATTAGCAGAAAGGATGATGACGATGAAAAAGATACTTATTACTGGCTTTGACCCATTTGGAGGAGAGCCCGTTAATCCTGCGCATGAAGCGGTAAAGTTATTACAAGGAAAAGAAATTGCAGGCAGCGAAGTAATCACAAGAGAAATCCCAACGGTTTTTGGCAAAGCGATTACTAGTCTTAAAGAAGCGATCGCTGAACTAAATCCAGATATAGTCATTTGTGTCGGCCAAGCAGGGGGGCGTGCCACAATCACGCCTGAACGTGTGGCGATTAATGTAGACGACGCCAGAATCCCAGATAATGAGAATAACCAGCCAATTGATAAAGAGATTGTCCCGGGGGGACCAACAGCTTATTTCTCTAAATTGCCAGTCAAGGCTATGGTGAAAAAGATGACGGAGAACGGAATTCCTGCTTCCGTTTCAAACACAGCTGGAACATTCGTCTGCAATCATATTTTTTATGGGTTGATGAATCTAATTGAAACTAGCAGCAAGGACATCCGAGGCGGCTTTATCCATATTCCCTTTATCCCTGAACAAATTGTCCGTAACCCCGGTCAACCAAGCATGAGTCTAGAATTAATTGTAAAGGGTCTGGAATTATCCATTGAAGCTGTAATTTTAAATGAGCAAGATATTGCAGCAGTTGGCGGGGAGATTAGCTAATTAAAAGGCTGTGTTAAAGGTTAATACTGATTTCAGAACTCTGTTGATTGGAGCGGAAGGCACGAAGACTCCTGCGGGAGTACGGGGCAGGGGAGACCCCGCAGGAGCAAAGCGACGAGGAGGCTCCCCGGCACGCCCGCGGAAAGCGAAGTGCCTGGAGCGGAAATCAACAGACAAGTTTAATAGCCAATTTTAAAGAAATAATGTAAGGATTTCTTACACCATGGAGGACAGGTCCTGTCCTTCTGATTATAATCCACTATATGGAATCTATTCAGGAAGAAATTATCTAATCCTTGATTCTCACTTTACATAACATAAAAAAATTAACCTAAATAATACTACTATTTGTCCAATGACAGGAAGAATTAGAGATATATAATATAAGGTAGAGAAGTAGGTTTTTAACCTTTTGCTTTGCCTCAACCATAGGGACGGCAAATAGGACCCTGCTGGCAGGAGTTGAAGGAGGTAGTGTCAAAACTTCTATGAAAAAGTGACCTGAAGTTTTTTTCTTCTCTCTTTTTTGTAGTGGAGGTACCCGCAATCGCTCTTGACAAACACACCAATGGTTTGAGGTTCCTTTAACAAGGGC
>NZ_JBHHJU010000045.1:0-30144 GCF_042136325.1 Neobacillus sp. KR4-4 | reverse complement strand
GCCCTTGTTAAAGGAACCTCAAACCATTGGTGTGTTTGTCAAGAGCGATTGCGGGTACCTCCACTACAAAAAAGAGAGAAGAAAAAAACTTCAGGTCACTTTTTCATAGAAGTTTTGACACTACCATAGTAGTTATTTAGTTGAAGCTCTTTATTTGTCGGTACCACCTTACAATCTATAAGTGTGGCACCACCCCCTTTTCATAAATGTAAGCTTAATAGAATATTACTAGTAATGGATTACATTCATTTAAGTTATAAAACCAGGCTTCTATGGGCTTCAAAAAATGTAATAGATTACATTTTTTCTAAAAAATTTTCGCATACTGCTGACAAGACTGTCTTACAATCAACTGGTTAGCTAAAAACATTTGCTCGTGTTTGATTTCCTCTTTGTTGATGAGCTTCAATAGTAATTCCGCCACTTTCTCACCAATTTCAAACGCGGGCTGGGCAATCGTTGTCAGACCTGGTTCGAATATGGACGAGAATTTCAGATTATCAAAACCGAGAACCGAAATATCCTCTGGCACCTTAAGTCCCTTAGATTTAATCGCTTTAATGACTCCCATTGCCATTTCATCATTGGCAGCGAAAATCGCAGATGGGAGTTGACCAATGGCAAAAAACTTCATCATAAGGTTAAAACCGCTTTCAAAAGAGAAATCACCTTCCTGGACTAACACAGGATCCACGATAAGGTTGTTGCTTGACATTGCTTGATAAAATCCTTTGAGACGGTCTCGGTTCAAGACACTATTAAGAGGTCCAATAATGCAGCCAATTCTTTCGTGTCCCAAATCGATTAAATATTCCGTTGCATTTCTTGCACCGCTTATGTTATCAATCGAAACAGTGGTGATGTTGGAACCTTCCATATACTCACACGCAAGGACCAACGGAAATTTTTGGGCCGCCTCTTCAACGGTTGCTGCATCCGTTTGGGCAGTTAATAAAGCGATTCCATCTGCTTTTTTTTGATCCAAAAGGTTTAAAAACCACTTTTCTCTTTCCAGATCATTGTCTGTATCGCCGAGTATAACTTGATATCCATTTGTAACCGCTACTGCTTCAATCCCCCTAAACACCTTTGAAAAAAACGGATTTGTAATGTCAGGCACAACAACTAGAATGGTTTTAGCAGAAACAATTTCCTTCTTTGCTAACATCTACAATCCCTACCATCTTTGTGATTTGTCCTTTCTTGTTTCTATATTTGAATTGTAATCGATTACAAAATTGTCGTCTAATCATCTTCTGACAAGGTTTTTTTCCAACTGTAATCGTTTTCTATCCTTTTAGACACAATCATCGTTCATTCGAACAATAAAATCATAAATTTTTTAAAAAAACAAAAAAATTGAGGTCCGATAAACCCGGACCTCACAACGATTTATTTTTTTGTAATTCTGCTAACTTATTCTTGGAAACTTTTGCTGTCTCCTCATAATTTTTAAAATATGCTTTGTACGTTTGCCCTGTCGTTTCAATCCTCTTTAAATATTGCAAATTAATAATATAGGAACGATGGGAGGCTACGAAACGGGAATCAAGGAGTTCTTCAAGATTCGTTAGCGCCTCATTTACCTCTACTTTTTGATCAATTGTATGGATGACGGCCTTTCGGTCCGCTCGTTCAATAAAAATAATGTCATCTAACGGGATAAAAGAAAACTGATTGGACTGTTTAACCATTAAATCCTTCTTAACGGTTGGGCGCTTGCTTTCAGCTGGAGTCTTAGCAAGTGCAGCTGCTCGTCCTAATGCTGCATAAAGACGGTCACGGTCAATAGGTTTGACAATGTAATCGATTGCATTTACACTAAAGGCTTCTAAGGCAAACTCATCATGCCCGGTGATAAAGATAACTTGCAATGACGGAACTACTTTTTTACAAGATTTCACCGCTTCCATCCCATTCAACAATGGCATATTAATATCTACCAAAATGATGTCTGGCTTTTCTATCGTCACCTTGCAAATTAAATCCTCACCATTAACGGCTTCTCCAACCATTTCATAACTCTGCAAAGGTTTAATGAGATGCTTCAATAGTTTTCTCGATGGTGCATGGTCCTCTGCAATTAAAACTCTCAAAAGATCACCTCATATTAAAAGCTTCTATTTAAGTGGAACATTAATATAAAAATTAATAGCTAACAAATTACTATTGGAATCGCTGTCAAACTAACTACTCTCAGTATAAGGCAGTTTAAGCAGTATAGGAAGTATTTTATGATTAAATAGGTGTGGTGGTTTTTTGCAGTTTTAAAGAAGAATTACCGTGGACTATACTAAAGCTATGGCTTCAGGAAAATCCATGACTATTCTTTCGGAAGGCAGGGTATAACAATGGAAATCACCCCTAACGAAAATTTATATAAAGAAGTTTTACAAACCATGTCTGAATGCGTCATTATTCATAAAAAGTCGGGCAGAATCATTGCGCTTAATGAAAATGTTGAAAAAGTACTTGGTATTAAATCCGATATATTAACGGAAGCAAATGTAAGCAAATTAGATTATGTAAAAGAAGACGGATCCTCCCTGCCCTATTCAGAATTGCCTGGAATCATCACCCTCGAACAGGGGATTCCTTTCCATGATTATGTCTTGGGAGTAAGCGATCGAAATAATGGGACAAAATGGCTTTCCATTACTTCAAAACCACTTAAATTACATAATGACGGGGAACAAGCCGCGCTTGTGACCATATCGGATATTACCGAACGAAAAAAGATGGAACAAACAATCATTCAGGCTAAAGAAGCGGCGGAAAAAGCAAACCTAACCAAATCAGACTTTCTTTCCAAAATGAGTCATGAACTCCGGACCCCTTTGAACGGAATCCTTGGTTTTGCCCAGCTATTAGAAATAGATGAAACCCTAAATGAGGAGCAGCAGGACTTTGTCCAAGAGATCTTAAGCGGAGGGAAGCATCTATTAAGCTTAATTAATGATATTTTAGATTTATCCAGAATCGATACAGGCCAATTAAAAATTTCAATTGAAGAGGTAGATCTGCTGACCATTATCAATGAATGTATCCATATCGTGTTGCCGCTTGCCATGAAAAAAGGAATTACAATTCATAATCAAATGGACCATTCGGAAACCGTAACCGTTCTTGCCGATCCGATTCGCCTGAAACAAATCCTTCTTAATCTTCTCGATAATGCCATCAAATATAACCGGGAAGACGGCAAAGTCATGATTTTCTCTTATATGAAACAAAACGAGGCTGTTATTCATATCGCGGATACAGGAGTCGGGCTTTCAGTGGAAGAATATCAGAAAGTGTTTGTCCCATTCTATCGGATTGAAGGGACACAAGAGGAAGGTACGGGCATTGGATTGTCTTTAGTAAAGCAACTTGTCCAACTTATGAGTGGAAAAATTAGTGTAACGAGCCAAAAAGGAATCGGCAGCGATTTTCGCTTTAGCCTCCCCCTTCCCCATGATTTAACGACCGCGATGAAATGGGGGGAAGAAGTGATGGATTTACCAACAAAGAATCCTAAGTCAGATCACTATGGTTTGCTGTATGTGGAAGATAATGAATCTAACTTACACCTTGTGAAAAACATCCTGAAATCCCAGCCATCCTATACGATCTTAACTGCTCGTTCCGGAAAAGAAGGATTGGCACTGGCTAGGACTGAAAAAGTAGATTTAATTCTACTAGATCTTAACCTCCCAGATATGCATGGCTATGAGGTGTTTGACCTTATAAAACAGGATGAAAACACGAAGGATATAGCGATTATTGCTGTCAGTGCCAATGCCATGCCTCAGGACATCCAGCAGACATTAGGCAAGGGGTTTGATAATTATCTGACAAAACCTATTAATGTAAAGGAGTTCTTAACAACTATTTACGAAACTTTAACTAGTACAATTAATCAAAATATACCCGAACATAAAATTTTAAGTACCGGACCAAATGGAGAGGAAGCGGTATCTGCCAAGACATTGCAGTTGTCTATGAAAGATTTAAAAAAGCTAAGAGAAAAGAACTATACAGCTGCTATTGCCATGCACTATACCGGGAATAATTGGGCAAGAGCACAAATTGAAGGATTGAAGACAACTTTTAATAAAATGGGGATTAGGGTCGTGGCTGTAACTGATGCCGAACTGAACTGGGAAAAGCAAGTTGTAGACATTCAAGAGATATTAGCAAAAAAACCGGATATTATTGTTAGTCTTCCAATCGATCCGTTATCAACCGCGGGTGCCTTTCAAACCGCAGCTCAATCAGGTGTGAAGCTGGTTTTTATGGACAATACACCATACGGGTTGGAAGCGGGTAAGGATTATGTAAGCGTCGTTTCAGCCGACAATTATGGAAACGGGTCTTATGCAGCCGACATTATGGCAGAGAAAATAGGTTTTAAAGGCAAGATTGGGGTCATATACTACGATGCTGATTTTTTTGTAACGAAACAAAGATTAATGGCTTTTGAAAAAACGATTAGAGAAAGTTATCCTGATATTCAAATCGTAGTCCGCAGCGGTTTTACTAGTCCGAATGATGGGAAAGAGCTTACAGACGCTATGATTTCTCAACACCTCGATTTGAAGGGAATCTTTGTTGTATGGGATTTGGTAGCGGAAGGTGCTATGGCCTCAGCCCGTGCCCTAGGAAAACATGATTTAGTTATTACGACAATCGATTTGAGTACCAATACCGCTATAGAAATTGCTAAAGATAAACTTATCAAGGGCTCGGGTTCGCAGATGCCCTACCATCAAGGAGTGGCCGAGGCGATCCTGGCCGGTTATGCACTGCTCGGCAAACCAGCACCGGCTTATGTAGCTGTACCGGCACTAAAAGTAACAAAAGAAACTCTCCTTGAGGCATGGAAACTTGTGTATAACCAAGATCCCTCAGAATTAAATGGGTACTTAAATATTCTTTGATGACCGTGATATAAACAGGGAATGAGTATGCTAATTCATCGTTACACCTCTTTCCCTAATTTTTTTCTGTATAGTTTAAACAGTGATGAGGAAAGCCCATTCGATGAAAGAATATCTGATATTCCAATGTTTTTTTCATTATCCTTTTTCTAATTAACTCATTAATTGATATGATTCTTTTAAAAGAACTAAAAACTCTTGATTTAGTTCGTCTTCACTATGAAATCTAAAGTTATTGTGAAATCTGTTTTTTGAAACTTGTTCAATTTTAGTAATCTTCTCGTGTTCAATTTGATGGTTTGTTACTAAATTAAAATCTAACCATTTCTTTTTTGGATGAACTCCTCCGAAGGCAGATTTATTCAAAAGATGTATAGAAGTCTTTTTAAACTCAATTTCAAAAGGTCCAATTTCTTTCAATAAATCGAGTATTCTGGAATATATTTCATAAACATTAGATGCCTTATTTGAGAATAATTCATCTTCTGACATATCACCATCTCCTACTTTTACTTTAACATATTAAACTTTACTACCTTTATTTTGCCTCTTTTTAAATCCTTTTACCATTTCTTTATTCACTAACCTGCACCGTTAGCTGAACAAGAAAGACCGCCGCAGCAATCTCATCTTGAACTCTTGCACCCAGTTACTTTAAGTGAATTGATTCGCAATCTTACTGGGTATTTACCTAAAAAAGCTGAATTACTTTAGATATAATGGCTAAAGGAAAATAGAAGGATTTACTTTCCTCTTTCGTCCCTTAAAATACATAGTAGGAGGTTGAGCAGCATGTTATTGCATCAAATATTGAATGGAATGCTTCTTTCGATAAAAATAGGAACATGTAGAAGTATAATGGAAACATGTAGTTTTAGTTAAGGAGGGTTGATAAAGTTGGGGGAATTTCTAAATTTTTCATATAAGGGTTTTAGGTACAAACTTTATGTTCCGAGCGAATATCAAGCGGAAAAAGATACTCCTTTGATGGTGATGCTTCATGGATGTGAACAAGATCCGGATGATTTTGCTGCTGGAACAAATATGAACGAGCTTGCTGAAAAAGAAAACTTTCTCGTACTCTATCCTGACATGAATCACCTGTTTAATCCTTCGAATCCGGCTGCTTATAACCCTTTTGGCTGCTGGAACTGGTTTTTGGATAAAAATCAGCACCGTGGAGAGGGACATCCCAAGTTAATTAATGCGATCATTAATCAGATTAAAGGTACATACCGCATTGATTCAAGTAAGGTGTACGCAGTTGGTTTATCTGCAGGTGCGGCACTTGCTTGCATTCTTGGAGTTACCTATCCAGATGTATTTAGCGGTATCGGAGTGTGTGCGGGACTTCCCTATGATGCTGCGAATGTATTTTTTCTAACCGATCCAATGGCTAAGGCTGCTAAAGAAAGCATGCAAAAAGGCGTTTCGGACCCCTATGCATGTGGTAACAGCGCCTTTCAGGAAATGGGAAAGTTCAAGAAGAAAATGCCTGTTATTGTTTTCCATGGTATCTGCGATACAGTTGTACATCCCATTAATGGACAACAGGTTATCATACAGTGGGCACAAACTAATTTTCTTGTGGAAGGTGGTAGAGGAAGAGCTGATATTACACCTCACCAGGTCAAATCAGACCTTATCAATGGAAAAAGTTGTACTAAACATGTATACGGTGATGGGGGCGGTGAACTTTTAATGGAACTATGGATCATCGATCAAATGGGGCACGCATGGTCTGGCGGGAGCTTAAATGGTTCATATACCGACCCATTAGGGCCAAATGCAACAGAAATCATTTGGAATTTTTTCACCAAACATCATCAGCACACTGTTGATAATCTGGTTGATAATCTGGTCGAAAAACCTAAAAAGAACTTTTTTCGTGACCTTTTTACAAAGCTTTTTAAGAAAAGAGGATAAAACTATTCATCTTATTCTCTTAAGTCCACCTACTCCAACCACATCCTCGAATGCAACCCGATTAAACTCGCAAGGCTTTACTGCTTCACGAAGTTGATGAGTAATTGGATCAACGTAATGAAATCAAACGTTGCATATCGAATGCTAAATGTAAAAAAGACGCATGTCTAGACAATCCAATCCATAGATCTAAGAATTGAGACTCTCTTCATTTTTTTCTGATAATCTGCCAACTTTAAGTATATTCGCTATACGGGATTAACACATTATCTATAAATGTTTTTCCATTCATTTTTGAAAAAATATCATTATATTCATCTTTTAAGTTAGCTCCACCTTTACGCTTTTGTATGATCATCCGAATATGTTCAAAATGTACAATATTATGTATATAAATTTGCACCGTATTTGTGGTGCTTTTTGTTTAATAAAATAGCCTAGTTCCGTATGACTAAGCTACGAAGTGGTCTGGCAATCTAGGAGGCAGACCACTTTAGAAGGAAAGGAGAAGGATATAAAAACATTGCATATATAGAGAACTCAGAAAATAAGTCTCGCTACTATTTCTGTGAAGATATTTCGAAGATTCATCCTTTGTCTATTCATTTACCAATCGCCTCCAGGAGCTTAATTGAATTATTCTCCATTTCGCACATTGATTCAAGCGGGTACTCTAAATAACACTCGTCCGAGCACATAAATTCATGTGTTCTCCCCCAACAAATTACTCTCATCCAACATTTACTTTAGTATGTGCTGTGAACGATAGAGACCTGGGGTTGTTCCGATATTTTTCTTGAATACTTGATTAAAGTATTTTTGATTTTCGTAGCCTACCTGTTTACAAATCTCGGATACCTTTAAATTGGTGGTTCTTAACAGTTTTTTGGCATTATTTAATCTGACCTTTGTAATATATTCAAAGATGGTGCTGCCAACTGCCTTAGAAAACAAGTTACAAAGGTAGGCAGGGTTCTTATGGAATAGCTTGCCTAAATCATCTAAAACAATTGGTTCTTTATAATTAGCATTAATGAAACTTTTTAAATCGATGATTAATTTTTCATTATATGACACGTGATTTTCATTTAAATTAGCATTGGATTGCCCAATAAATTGTTCTAGCCAAACTCTGATTTCTTCAAAAGACTGCAGTTGATTTAATTCTTGGTAAACTAAGTATCGTTCGCCGCCGCTTTTATTTATTTCATATTCACTTTCGATATATTCCAAGAAATGATTAACGATTTTAAAACAGACGTATTTTGTTTTTTCTGGGGGGAGGCTACTCTTTTGGCAATCGAGAAAAACTTGGTCCATGAAAAGATTCATGTTGCTAAGAAGGTCTGGGCCTTTTCCATTAAAAAATGTATCAATTTTTTCAATAATACGATTACCAAAGGAATGATTGAACGTTTCTAATTCTTTATAATAGGTTATTAACTGGTTTGAAAATATACCATTTTTCAACGCTTCTTTTGCTTCACTATAGGCTTTCTTTATGCCCGAAATAGTTACATAGATATTACTTACTCCAACCATCGGTCTTATGTTCATTTCATGAAAAAGCAATGACACAAGATCCTGAACCAAGTCATTCCCTAGCTCTGAACCAGCGTTTGAAATCATGATGACAATTTCACTATCAATCGTGTAGACAAAGTTCTGTATCTTCCTGTTTTCCAATAGGCTTTTTAAACACTCTAAGGAAGCTTGAATTTTTTCAGTGGCATTTGAATCATCCCAGTCAACCCCCCTCAATCCGATGTTTAAAAAAGAAAAACTTTGTAGCTTTTGGTCCTTTTCCGGCACAACAAATCTTTGGCCTAAAATGTAATCAAGGACACGCTTTTCTTCTAAAGCCATTTGATATTCATTAATCCGCTCAGTTGCTTGTTTTTCATTTTTTATTTTTTCTAGTTTTAAAATGGCATTTTTAATAGAATGAACAATTTCTTCTACTTCAATAGGTTTAACTAGATAGTCGATTGCCTCGAGTTGAATAGCCCTTTTGGCGTAATCAAACTTTGAATAACCGCTTATAATGATAAAAACCGCATCAAGATTAAGAGCCTTTGTTTCTTGAATTAAATCCAATCCATTTAATTTAGGCATTCTTATATCTACTAACACAATATCAGGCTTTTTATTCATGATTTCTTTAAGTGCTTCTTCTCCGTCTAAGGCAGATCCTACAATTTCAATGTGATGATCCTTCCAGTTAGTGGCTGATTTTAAGCCTTCAATTACAATTTTTTCATCATCAACAATTAAAAGTTTATACATAATTGATAACTCCTTAAAGATTGTTATGAGTAATTCCGTCGTTCTTTAGGCCAACCTTAAGATAAACGGTAGTTCCCTTTCCTATTTCACTCTTAATCTTTAATCCATATTCTATTCCATAATAAAGTTTCAATCGTTCATTAATATTTTTCAAAGCATAGCCCTTTTTGTTAATATCTACTTCATTCATGTCAAATCCTTTTCCTGTATCACGAATAATGAAAAGTAGACCATCTGCGACCTTAATGCCTTCAATCATGATGGTTCCGCTTTCCTGATGTTCTAACCCATGGTAAACAGAGTTTTCTACAATGGGCTGTAACAGCAATTTAATGATACTTTCTTCCATGATTTCAGGTTCAATCGTAATTGTGTAGTGGATTTTTTGGTCAAAACGAATATTTTGGATATCCATATAACTCTTTACTTGATCCATTTCATTCTTTACGGAGGTAATATGACTTCCATCATTTAAGGTAAGTCTAAAAATTTTTGACAAATTAATCGCAATTTTTGCTATTTGTTTTGCTTTTACTTTCTCTGCCATCCAATAAATAGTGTTCAATGTGTTATATAAAAAATGTGGATTAATGTGGCTTTGCAAGGCTAATAGCTCTGCTTCCTTTTCCTTAATCTGTGATTTATATAACCTTTTAGTTAAATCATTATTCCAATTATAAAGGTGAACAATCTTGTTCCCGATTTCTCCAAGTTCATCCTCATTATTAAAATGAATACCTACTACAGTCTCTCGTTTTTCCATTTTTTCAGTAACCATGCGCAGCAAACTTAACTGATTTGTAATTCTCCTGGTAATAAATAAGGCAATAATTAAGGAGAACATTAATGCCATCACTAATAAAGAAATCGTTACTAATCGAAGTTGATTGACCTCACGAACAATATTTTCATAGGGGATAATACTGACAACATCCCAATTTGTTTTTTTGTTTGTATGATAATTAAAGAAATATTGCGTTCCATTCATTACTTTTTTAATGGTTCCGCTTTTCTCACGACTTTGAATGATTTTGGCTACCTGAGATGAAGAGAAACTATGATTGCTAGAGAACAAAATTTTATCCCCATCCAGTATTAAAATATCGCCTGGAGGGTTACTATTTTTAAACATATTATCAAAATACGCTGGATCAAGATCGATCAGAACCAGCCCCATTTGTTCCTTCGTTCCAAGATCTCGAATATTTCTTCCGTATAGTAAAGATTGGTTAGCACCTTTAACAAGTTTTGTATTACTTCCATTTAACCATTCACCCTGCCATTCGCTATGGAGTAAACGCGGATAGATATTGGACTTTTTTATCGTTTGATAGATATCATTCTTCAAATTTTGTTCCCCGCGGTTTACTTTCAAAAAGCCGTGATTTTCATTCCCAACGTAGATGGCATTAATATAGGGATTGTTTACCACCGTTATATTATTCAAGTTTTCTAGAGATGACGTCTCCAACCTGTATAACTTTGCATCTGTTTTTTTATAGAATAAATAGTCCTGAATTTCATCCGAAAGAAAAATGTCATTAGATAGATTCTCTACATTGCTTCCAAATGAGTTAATATTCCAATCGACAATAGTTAAGAAGTTATCAATCGTGGAAGATACTTTATTTTCTATTACTTTATTAAAATAAATGAACGTAAAAGGACCAATAACAAGTAAAGGGATTAGGGCTGAAAACAAAGCTAATAAGATAATTTTACGCTTAATTGGAGAGTCGATGAGTCTCATTAGGTTAGTCATTATGTTTCTCCAGCTTTAAGAATTTTGTCCATGGTTGTGCTTACTCTGGTGATAGCACTAGGAAGCACCTGGCGTGGGAGTGGCTCTGAATGCATTTACAGTCTTATCCATAACAACCTGAGCATCACTTCCCGAATCAAGAATCGTATTTTGAAGCGACTCTTTTTCTATCAATACTGTTGTTACGGTAAGCGGTTCTGATGCTTCGGTAGTTAACAAAGCTTCTACTTGCGCAGAGAAACAAGAATCACTTATCTTGGCATGAACCTCCGTGGCAACAACATGATTATTAGAAATATAATTTCCATTACCCGAAACAATACGTATGATTACAGGTGTTGCACCTACCGGCTTGATGTTCTGAGTATTAATTACTTCAGAAAAGTGATTAGCAATTACAGAATTATTATTGCCACTGATATAGAGGAGACCATACAAATCATCTAAACCATTGTCTATTCCCAGAAAAGGAGTCCAAGGTTCATGGTCACGTAAAAAGTGATTTGAAGAAACCAAATTTTCCGAACAATTCCCCCTGAATACCACCATTCCTGGATAAAATGAATGAAGTCTATTATTTGTGATACTAGAACGAGTCACACCATCAAAATAGATACTGCTCGCACCTCGTGGAAAAACATTATTCGCTGTAATCAAAAGTCCACCAAAATTTTGAGCGTAAATTGAATATCCTTTAAAACCGGCTCCTATCAAGTTATCGGTTATTTTTGAAGCCTGTCCCCAACCTCGCAGCTCTACACAGTTTCCACATTCAGCTATGAAATTATCATGTATAGTCAGTGCATCTGCATGATAAATAGTAATTCCATGCTCTAAATACACCAACCCCATGCCTGTAATCCGAAATGAGTCACAAGCACTTGCAACATAAATTCCCGTTTTCCCGTTGGTGTATGTGTTCTCCGGATTTGTTTCTCCTGAGCCATCTTCAATAAAATGCAAACCATCAATACAAAAGTCAGAAAACTCTACTGAACTTATTCGGGGATTTCCACTTCGTTCAACATAAAATGCAGCTCCTTTATATTCCTCGTCATTTACTTCAAGGGGAATATCTACGAGTATGCGACTTCCTCCCGGCCACAATTCATGCAAATCCGCCCATTCATTCTCAGAAGTATTAAAACGAATACTCGAAGATGTAAACCCGTGTCCAGAACCCATAATTTTAAGATAACTGATGTCTATAACTACTTGACTACTAAGATGATAATCTCCCGGTGGAATATAGATAACCGCACCCGGCTTTCCGCCTTTATTCAAATCAGCGTCCGATTGCCTACTTTTAATATCTGCTATAATGCTATTGATTACCTCACCAATATCCTCATAGGGATTACCGACAGGCCACTCTGTTACGTCGTAATAATTTTTACTAGCCATAAATATATTCTCCTATCAATTTAGTTTAAGATTTTGTCCAGATCCACGGGGACGGTTCTAGAGGATCTAAAGCTTTGGTTAGAGTGACCATCAGAACCGTCCCATGGACACATTACTTTAACCAATAGACATCCAGAGAGAGTAGCTTTACATTTCCGCCATTCGAAAACAACTCAATACCCTTACTAAATGAGTCAGGGAAGATCAGACTGGTCATGGCTATTTCTCCAATATTAGAAAAAACCTCAATTGTAGAACGGTCCACAAAGACATGAAAATTTTATACGATGGTTTGGGGCTTTTACCGCTGCAAGATCGATAGATGAAAAGAATCTATTAAAAGAGGTTTCACCCGAGTTTCTTCGATATATACATTTCTTCTTTTTCAACATTATAACCTATCATTGTTTCTTTTTTAGTTGATTTAAACACTTTTATTCCAAATTCTTCCGATAATTTCACTATATCTGAATTCAGTAGTCCTTTTTTCATCATTTCCTTGGCATGATCAACTAGTATGGATTCCACAATCAATTAACACCTGCTCTAGGAAATGTCCAAAGGAATCGTTTCCTACCTTTCCGATAAACGCAGGCTTTCGATTAAATTTTGCCAATGCCGCCAGTACATTCGCTGGGGCTCCGCCAGGATTCTGAACAAAAGAAACCGTCTCATCCTCAGGATTTCTAGTTTGAGTAAAATCAATTAATAACTCACCAATAGCTGTTACATCGAACATAAGTACTTCACTCCGCAAATTGCTTTTATTATCAAATTGTTATTCTTTCACGGCACCTAAAGTCATGCCACTTACAATATAGCGTTGTACGAAAAAGGAGAATATCATAACAGGCAGACTAAATGAGATGGCAGCAGCTGTCATTGGTCCTAAATCAAGATTATAAGCGGTTAAAAATTCTGAAATCCCTACTGTTGCCGTTTTGGCATTCGTACTGGTCATGAGTAGCGAGAACAAGAAATCATTCCATGCTAACATAAAAGTAAAGATAGCTGTCGTTGCCAGTCCAGGGAGTGACACCGGAAGAATAATTCTGATAAAGGCTCCAATCCAGCTGCATCCATCCACCCTGGCCGCTTCATCAAATTCTTTTGGAACTGAGTCAAAAAAACCAATCATTAACCAAATAGCAAACGGAACATTTAAGCTGGTATACACCAATATTAAGGCAAAATGGGTATCAATTAAGCCCATACTTTTTACAATCATATACATAGGAATTGCAATACTAATCATAGGTACCATTCTGATCACTAAGGTGAATAACAAAAAGTAGCTTCCTGTTATGGAAGAAAATCTAGAAATTCCATATGCAGCCATGGCCC
This sequence comes from Neobacillus sp. KR4-4, assembly GCF_042136325.1. Taxonomy (NCBI): domain Bacteria; kingdom Bacillati; phylum Bacillota; class Bacilli; order Caryophanales; family Bacillaceae; genus Neobacillus; species Neobacillus sp. KR4-4. Next base: position 16,500 of record NZ_JBHHJU010000045.1, on the reverse strand, counting down.
CAAAAAACACACTTAAAATGGTGCTGGCACCCGCTGTAATAAAGCTATTTAGAAAATATTTTCCTATAGGCAAGTAATCAAACATTTTTATATAATTTTCCAGTGAAAATTGCGAGGGCCATAAAGTCGGCGGCACCGAAACTGCCTCTGCGGATGGTTTCAATGATGTTAATAATAGATAGATATACGGACCTAAGAATAATAAAGCCAGCAAGCAAGTGGTAAACAAAACAATCAGCGTCCATATTTTATGTTTAACATGTAAAGTTGCAAACCAAACTGGTTTTTCTGCAATCGTTTCTTTTAATGGTATATGGGCCATTTCTATTTCACCTCTCCTATCATCATGAATGTCTTCTCCTAGGTGACCACATTTTTGTAATAAAGAAAGAACTTAGGAATAATAAAATGATGATAAAGATGACTGCCATTGCGCTTGACTGCCCAACCTCTCCATAACGGGTCAATGTCTTATACATATATGTACTTAGCAATTCGGAAGAAAAACCTGGTCCCCCTTGCGTAAGCACCCAGACAATATCGAATGTTCTGGCAGCATCAATAATGCGAATTAATAATGCTACTGTTGCTACTGGGATAAGAGAAGGGAAAGTAATGTAACGGAACTTATGCCATTTATTGGCCCCATCCATTTCAGCAGATTCATATAAACTAATCGGGATTCCTTTAATACCTGCTAATAGAACGAGCATAATGAAAGGCGTTGTTAACCAAATGTCTGCAATAATCGTAGAATAGAGTGCAAAACGGGAGTCTGATAACCAGAGTATTTGATGCGGGTCAGAAAGTATTCCAAGTTTATAAAGCCCCCAGTTGATAATGCCGAATTGGTCATTAAGCATAAATTTCCAAATGATTCCTGTAACTAAAGGTGCCAGCATAAGCGGGCTTAACAATAGTGTCCGAATAAATTGGCTTCCTTTAAAAGCATTGCTTAGAAGCAAAGCAAGGATAAGCCCGATGATAAACTCGAAACCCACCGCTACTCCTATATAAACGACTGTGTTCCAAAGCGCTTTTAAAAATCGTTCGGAAGTCAACGAGTTTGTATAGTTTGCAAAACCAACAAATTCTCGCAATGAAGGATTAATGATATCAATCTTATAAAAACTGTCTCTAATTAAAAGAAAGATTGGATAGACCAGAAATACCAACATAAAGATCCCTGCAGGAAAGAAAAAGATCGTCGATAATGCCCCATTTTTCAGTCTCAAAAAAACCGCTCCTTTCTATCAATATATTTTTTAGAACCCCTTCATGGATTAGATATCTGTATGAAGAGGTTCTATTAAGTACGTTTCAGTTTATTGTGGCGGCAATAAATCTTTGATTACATCTGCTGCCCAATCTAGTGCTTCTTGAGGTGTTTTTTCTCCAGAAAGTGCATATTGCACGGCTGGGATGAGTGCTTCACTTTCGATTTCTTGCCATTCCTTAATAGCAGGTCGATTTTGCGTTTGTGGTCCGCTTAATGTCGTCATAAGCGGTTTCAAATGTTCATAGCCCTGCTGTGTACTATAACTTTCAAAAACGGATTTTCTCGCTGCTACCCCCAATGATTTCATAAATAGTTCATTCTTTTCATAGATGAAGTTGAGATACTCTTTGGCAATCTCTTGTTTTTTGGAAGAACTAGGGATAACCTGGTACCAAGGACCTGGGACAGCACCTATTCCTGCTCCGCCGCCAATCATTGGGGCACTTCCAACTTTTCTTGCAACCTTTGATTGTTTAGGGTCATTTGAAGGGACATAGAAGTGACCCCAAGCAAGCATCATGGCAGATTTTCCATTCCAAAATAGCTCAGAAGTTTCTGCAGATGCCATTTCTAGTGCACCTGGTGGAACCGATTGATCTTTTTTCAAAAGGTCAACTAAAAATTGCAAGGAATCAACATACGGTTTTGTATTAACAAGAACTTTGCCATTATCACCAACAACCAATGGTTTCGCACCTGCTTGGGCTGCATGATCCAGCCAGCTGGCTACCGCATCCCCATTGTTCGCACCAAATACCGTAGTTCCGTACAAATCTACTTTTCTATCATTATCTGTATCTCTAGTAAAAAACTTGGCTACATCCCGATATTCATCCCATGTTGTTGGCGGATGTAAATCATATCCATACTTTGCTTTAAAATCGGCTTTATTCTTTTCATCTTCGAAAAGGTCTTTACGGTAGATTAAATTTTTGGCGTTCGTCCATACCGGCATTCCATAAACCTTATTCTGATAACTTCCGCCTTCTACTAATCCTGGGAATAAATCATTTTTAAGGTCATCTGTCATGAGATCTTCTAATGGCAGAAGTCCGCCAGCTAGAGCAGGAAACCAAAGTATATCGATGGTTGCAACATCGAAAGCCCCTGCCCGTGAAGCTACCTCTGCCTTAAGTTTGTCATAAACTCCTGTATATGGAACGGATTCAATTTTAACTTCGTAGCCTGTTTTCTGTTTAAATTCTGCGGCTGTTTCTTTTGCAACCTTAAAGGCCGGGCTTCCCCCTTCAACGAGGACCGTAATGGTTTTATTATCACCTTTTGTTTCTGAACTTCCTGTTTTTTCTCCCGAACAACCCGATAAAAAGATAGATAATACTAAAAGTAATGAAACTACCGTTAGGATTCCCTTTTTCTTCACCTTAACCAGCCTCCTTTATTTTTGACTGCATTCTTAATAAATGGTAATCCCCCTAATGGGCTATTAGGCTACCATACATTCATTGATAATTTTCCTCTAATGTTTCTATTCTTTTTCAAAAACTTGATGGCGGTTTCATTTCTTGAAGTAAAAATGATTATCTTTTATTTCCTTTTGCCCCCTCTAACGTTTTTGTAAACTCTCTTTACACTTTTATTGTAATAATTAAGGGGTTTTAATAAAATTCTAACTTTTTTAGAAAAGGTTATATATATTTAGAACTTTTTCAATAACAAACTTCCCAGGATAATTAGTAGTAGATTGTTCCACTTTTTTATGAGGTGACAGGCACAGGGCATAAGAGATAAAGGAAATACGAAGAGCAAAAGCAACCGAATGGCTGCCTGAGAGAAATATTGAAAAAAGCCCGGATTCGTATTGGAACAAACCCGGGTTGGTATGGAGTCAGGAAAATGTTTATTTTAGTTCGGAAGAGTTAATTTTTGGGTTACCTTTTTAAAACCAGCAGTGAACAGCACTCCACATGGCTCGTATGCGGGAACATGTCCACTGGCTGGATATATTTTACTTCATATTTAGCACTTAACGTTTGAATGTCCTTCGCCAATGTTGAAGGATTACATGAGATGTAAATGAGCTTTTTTGGTTCTGCTTGGAGGATAGTTTGGATTAACTGCCCCTCAAGACCCGTTCTCGGTGGATCAACGACAATGACATCGGGCTTCCAACCCTTTTTGACCCATTTCGGCAGAACTTCTTCCGCCTTTCCAGGTACATATTTTGTATTAGTCAATCCATGCCGCTTTGCGTTTTTCTTTGCGTCCTCAATCGATTCTGGGATGACATCCATTCCACGAACTTCTCCTGCCTGATCGGCGAGCCATAACCCAATGGTTCCCACTCCACAATAGGCATCTACTACTTTTTCTTGACCAGTCAGCGCAGCTGCTTTTTTCACTTCATTATAAAGCTTAACCGTCTGAACAGGGTTTAATTGGAAGAAAGTCCTTGCAGAAAGCTCAAATTGAAGGTCTCCTAGTGTTTCTTGGATAAACTCTTCACCCGCTAACGGAAGTGTTTCCTCACCAAAAATAAGGGAGGTTTTTTGGCCATTGATGTTCTGAACAATTGATTTCACATTTGGTAGACGTTTTTGAATTTCTTGAATGATGATGTCCACTTTTGGTAATTCTTTTTGAGTTGTGATTAGGACTATTTGTAGTTCGCCTGTTTGAATGCCAACCCGAGTAACAATGGTTCGAACAATTCCTTTTCTGGACTTTTCATTATAAATAGGAATTTTTAATTCCTCTAAAATCCGTTTAACCGCAGATGTTGCTTCATTTGTTTGTGAGTGCTGCACAGCACATTCCTCAATATTAATCAATTGATGGGAATTAAGGCCATAAAGCCCCGCAAGGACCTTTCCATCCATTGCCTTCACTTGAAAACTGCTCTTATTTCGATATCTCCATGGGTCTTCCATTCCAATCGTTTCTCGGATATCCAGTTTGCTAGTGTCTACTTTGGTATGGCGTTCTAGGGATTGGATGACAATATCACGTTTTTCCTTTAACTGTTGATCATATTTCAAGTGCTGCAATTGACATCCTCCACATTGATCATAAACCGGACACAGCGGCAGAACACGATGCGGGGATTTAATACGAATTTTTTTGATTTTTGCTTCAGCAAATTTCGGGCTAATCTTCGTCGCCTCTACGACCACTTCTTCACCAGGAAGTGCACCGGGCACAAAAACAACCTGTTTTTTAAAATAACCGACACCTTCCCCATTAATACCGAGCCGTTTAATCGTAAGCGGAAAGGTTTGCTTCAGTTCAATTTTAATATTTTGATCAGTTTTCATCTATTTCACTCCATAATATTCCATAAATTCATATAGATCGTTTCATTTTAATTTCCCCGTATTATAGCATGATTCACACAGAAAAACCGAATTCCAAAAAGAAAATCGGTTTCTGTGGGTGATATATCTATTTTTTCTTCGGAAAATCATCAAGGCTTTTGAATTTGTAGCCTTTTTTCTTTAGATCCTGAATTGCCTTTTCAAGAGCATCGGCGTTGTCTTTTGAGACAGTGTGTAATAGTAAGATACAGCCTGGATGGACTTGCCTCATGATATTGTCGTAGGAATATTGCCAGCCCCTCTGCGAATTCACATTCCAATCGACGAAAGCGAGTGACCAGAATACATGCGTATAGCCCTCTTCATTAGCAATCTGCATCGTTCTTTCACTAAATACCCCCCGTGGCGGACGAAGGTATTTCATTTTTTTTTGACCTGTTAATTCTTTGGTTTTGACGCTGACCTTTTCGAGCTCTTCACGAATCCTTTGATCACTTACGGTTGTCAGGTCCGGGTGATGCCACGAATGGTTCCCGACAATATGCCCTTCTTTGACCATCCTTTTCACAATATCCCCTGCCGAAAGCAAATAATGCCCTGTCACAAAAAAAGTCGCAGGTACCTTTTCCCTTTTTAAAATATCAAGAATCTGAGGGGTATATCCTTGTTCATAACCGTTATCGAAAGTTAAGTATAACGTCTTTGAGTCTGGGTTACTTTTATAAAAAGCACCGTATTTTTCAATTAACTGATCAAGCTCAGCTCCTGCTTCTGCCGGCTGTTCATTTACCCCTTTTTTAAAGCCCCAATGGATCGGCTGATTGGATACAGCCGCATATGTACTCTGCGGTATAAATAAGAGCAGCATACTAAGGATGCACAATAATCTTTTCATCCATGTTCCCCCTATTTTATTTTTTTTAGTGTTTGTTATTAGGTGGAAAAACATGATTGGTTAAAATAGGAATTGTTGGTTGGTGGTAGATTCGTCCTCTTTTTATTCCTGTATAGGGAAGAGTTCTTTTAGGTATATTGGATGCGGTCGTTCTAGAGGAAGGCATGTTAAGAAATTTCCGTAATTCATGATTGGTAAATGAGGGTTTGATCAGAAGAAAGTAATCGTTAATACCATTAATGAAGGCTTCTTTTGAAAATAATAAACATTTAGGACATATCCATTTCGACCTTATATAATCCATAGGAATGTTTAATCACCTTGGGCATTGGACTCCCGAGATAAGTTCGTCTTCTGAAACCTGAAAATAATTAAGGATATCAATTTTTTGAGGTGTGTGTTGCGATAATAAAAGATTAATGATTTGATTAACGGTCTTTTTATTTAGCTTTTTTCCTGTGTGGGCCTCTTCTAATTCATCTACTTTCCTTAATAAATCATAGGCCCTTATGACTTTTTGCTCTGCTTCTTGGTATTCTTGATTGATAATTATTTCTGTAGAGGGTTTACAAACAGTAACAAGGTTTGCAATAGGAATCTGAGGTACTTTATCATACTCAAATGAATGTCTTAATAATATTTCATGGCGGTTTACTTGCGCTACTGGATTCTCATAGATGTCCCTGTTGTCTGCATATTCATGAATCATTTGTTTTTTTTCAAATCGCAGCATTCCTGAGTGGTTTTTTGCATCAATTATTATTATTAATTTTTGGGAAAGGAGTAGAGCATCAATCTGGAAATAGGTATTTCCTATAGGAAGACGAAGACCGTAAAAAATATGGTACTTGTGTACGGGAATTTGATCCAGATAGTATTTTAATGTTTTTTCTCCATTATATCCGGACCTTAAAATTCGTATTTTAGACTTTATTTCTGGCATTTTTCTATGATTTTCTGCTAGCCTTCTTTCTAAAGCATCCACTTGAAGCAAGAAATTAGGGGGTGCGAGTTCCATTTCAATCAAGATAAATCCTCCTTTGTATTTTTAGTATAACTTCAACAAGATATTTGGTAATCCTAGTCTTTTTTTATACTTGTTATGAAACTTTTGTGTCTGGTCGTCGCTTATGACATATTATCGGACTACTTTTTATCTATTTTTCGAAACTTACGACATATGCTGGATATTATTTGGAAATCAACTCAATATCCAGTTACTTATGACATATTTTTCAGCACTTATAACATATTATCGAACTCTTATCACCTATTTTTTGAAACTTACGACATTTGCTGGATATTATTTGGAAGTCAATTCAATATCCAGTTACTTATGACATATTTTTCAGCACTTATGACATCTTATCGGACTCTTATCACCCATTTTTCGAAACTTACGACATTTACTGGATATTATTTGGAAATCATCTCGTTTTTTTAGTTCATAAAAAAAATAAGCGCCCGTAACCCGAGCGCCTATCCCACAACTCTCTATTTAAAAACCGGCTCCTTAAACGCCGCTAACTTTTCTAATGAAGATTTATCTACGTCGGCGTGCAGGCTATTTCCGTGTGAGTCCATTGTCACTACTGCTGTGAAGCCCTCTACACGAAGGTGCCACATTGCTTCTGGAATACCAAATTGCATTAAATCGACACCTTCAACTGATTTGATGCAATCTGCATAATATTGTGCAGCTCCGCCAATTGCATTTAGGTATACCCCGCCATGTTCTTCTAATGCAGCTAACGTCTTCGGTCCCATACCGCCTTTACCGATAACAGCGCGGATGCCGAATTTCTTCATAATATCACCTTGATAAGGTTCCTCACGAATGCTTGTTGTTGGACCTGCTGCCTTTACATGCCAAGCACCGGCTTCATCCTTCAACATAACCGGACCGCAATGATAAATCACTTGTCCATTTAAATCCACTGGTGCGTCATGATCGCTTAAATACTTATGAATTGCATCACGGCCAGTGTACATCATCCCATTAATCTGAACGACATCGCCTACTTTTAAAGAACGGATTTGTTCTTCAGATATTGGCGCCTCTAAGGTGATAACCCCTTCAGATGTAGCGGCTGTTTCCTGCACAGCTGCTTCTTTTTCAGCAAAATCAATGAATTCCCCGTCTTGATACATCCATTCGTTGATTTCACCAGTCTCCGCGTTTACACTCACACCTAAACGACGGAATGCCCAGCAATTGTAGGCAACAGAGACATAGAAACTTGCAGGAATGCGGTTCATGACGCCCACTTTACAGCCTAAAAGGGTGGCTTCACCACCGAAGCCCATTGTGCCGATTCCTAATTTATTTGCATTCTCCATTACATACTCTTCTAACTTACGAAGGTCTTCATTTGGGTTCACATCTTCCACAGAACGGAATAACTGTTCTTTCGCTAAATCGTATCCAGAAGAACGGTCGCCGCCAATACCAACACCGATAAAGCCAGCGCTGCAGCCTTGACCTTGAGCCTGGTAGACGGAATGCATAACGCACTTACGGATTCCATCAAGGTCACGCCCTGCACGGCCTAATCCGTCTAATTCACATGGAAGGCTGTATTGAATGTTTTTATTTTCACAACCGCCGCCTTTTAAAATCAGACGAACGTCGATATAATCTTTTTCCCATTGGTCAAATTTGATAACAGGCACGCCTGCACCAAGATTGTCCCCACTGTTTTCACCAGTTAAAGAATCGACTGAGTTCGGGCGGAGCTTCCCTTCTTTCGTTGCCAACACAATGGCATTACGAATTGCTTCTTTAATTTCTAATTGATTCACACCTACTGGCGTTTTAATTTTAAAGGTTGGTAAACCTGTGTCCTGACAGATGGGTGACACTTGATCGTCTGCCATCTTGATATTATTTGTGATTGTTGCTAGGCTCATTGCAGCACTTGTTCCCGCATTTTCATTTTCCTTAGCCCGTTTAACAGCTCTGCGGACATCCTTAGGAAGTTTTGTTGATGTTTCAACGACTAGCTTATACATGCTTTCTTGAAATTTAGAAATATTCAATTCGAGTACCCCTCTCCCCATGTTCCCCATTAATATTTTTCAATTTTACAATTTTTGCACGTTTATATTATACTCCTATAACCTATAGAATTAAAGGATTAGCTTGCAACCGCTGCCAGGTTATTCGTGGAAATCCCCCATGTAAATATTGGATTCACTATTTAACCCATTAAAAAGAGCCTGTTGATTAAACAGACTCACTCACTTCACGATTATTAAATTCTCTGCATTTTGATTCCATATCATCTAACATTGAAATTAAGCGGTCAATATCTTCAAGATCTGTATCTTCCGGATCGATCGCATCAAGGACATCAATGAACATGTTTAAGCGTTGTTTTAAAAAATTCACTTGTGTATTTTTATCTTCAATCGGGCTTCCCAAGTTGTTTCACTCCTTTCGCTAACGTTCTCATCCTATCGAAAAATGGGTGCTTTGACAATCGATTAATAATATTTTGCCCAATTTTTCAAAAAAGAAAAGACTCCTGCAACCAGGAGTCTGCTTTTATCGTGGTCGTTCTGAAGCTGCAAATCCAAAGGATACATAATCTTGAACTGGAATCCATGCGCCGATTCCTTGAGAGGTTACGTTTTTAATCACGATAAACTTTTTGCTGCCTTTTAGCATTAAATAGACTTCACCGTAGGTTACCTTACCTTTTTCATTCACACCTGGTGCATAGGCATATAAGTAGCCCAACCGGTTTGGAGGAATGTTATAAATATGATCGTTCTTCGTGCCGGCGCCAATAATCGTATCGAATGCCAGTGGAAGATGTGTTTTTTCCATTGCCTTTAAAAGCATCATTTTTTTCACGGCCTCAGCACTCGCGATTTTAGCGGTGAGCCCGCCTCTAATAATCTTCTGGGACTCCTGAACATATTTGATCTGATAGGGCACCTTGCCGCCGCGATTATCAAAATAATTGGTGTTTATCTTTTGAAACTCCCAGTTTGGGGAAGTTTCCGATGATTCGTAATTTAAGGGCCACTGACCTAAATAGACGATAGCACGATAGCCAATCGCAAAAGGTGTACTATTAATACTCGATTCATTTAGCATCCGAATTAGATCAGGGTTTTCGATTTTCACCTTTGATGAATTAATCAACTTTTTAGTTAAATCACTTGGTTGTAATAATGGCAGATCCTGTGTCGAATTTGGATAAGTATTCTCCTTGGTAATATTTCGGACCGAAGGTGGAACTTGATATTTAACCGAAACTTTTTGCGCTGGACCCTTATGTGCGAAGGCTGAGGGAATAAAAGTTAACATTAATAGCAGTGTCATCAAGATAGTGACATTTTTCTTCACGAGTTAAACTCCTTTCACTAATAGCATAATCAGTCTGCTAGTAGTTTTTTCGGAGTTGATTATTTTTATCCATCCTGTAAGTAATTTCAATATTTCGTCTGTAGATGCAACATTACTTTTTCAAAGTATGGAAAGAACAATTGGATCGCAGGTCCAACCGTGAATGTAATGATAATGGTACCGTATGAAATAGGTCCATGTAGTAAAAAGGCAGGAATCAATGCTGTAATCTCTCCAATGGTTTTTGCAGCCATTATATTTACTCGAAAGCGTTCTTTAATGGCTAACATAAAATTATCAATGGGACTTTGAGGGAATTTTGCTTGAATGTAGATAGCTGCACCAAATCCGATAATTAGGACTCCTACTAATAGCATGGCTATTTTAGTGATGAGATGATTGACTTGAAATAAATCAAATACAGTTCCCAGCCAAAAATCGACTAATGAACCGATAATTATAATTGTTAGAAGTGAAAGAAGATCAGGTCTTTTCTTTAATAAAAGTGAGACCACTATAATTAAAACAGCCCCGTCAATCATTACCCATTTACCTACAGATAAACCTACCTTTTCTGTTAGGGCTACATTAAGAGCATCCCATGCACCCACACCAATATCTGCTACTTCAATGGTCATACAAACACCAAAAGTCATAATAATAAGTCCAAAAATAAAAAATAAAAACCGAATGAATAATCTCATTAGTCGCTCCTTAAAAAGTAACATAAATGTAATATTCAGAACATTTACAAAATTAAAATTTAATAATATAATATACTTAACTTATCAACAAAGGAGGGCTGTAATCAATCTGCTTCCATTACTTATTATCCATAAGGAGGTTGGGATTCCCGTCTTATATGAGATTCAACACTTGTGTTCATGTATCTAAATAAACATGAAGGTTGGTGATTGATGTCCCAAAGAAAAGCGATTGATTTTTACCCTACTAAATGGTTATTTTATCATAATAGCCCAAGCTTGACGATTTACCCAGTACATTGAAGAATGGAAATGAACCTTAAATTTAATAATAAAGACTCTATGCCATCGGGCTTAGAGTCTTTATTTTTTACATTACTAGAGTAAATAAAAGCCAATTCCCATAATTAAATAGGCAGCGAGCAGTGTTAACCCCTCAAACCAATTGGATTCCCCATCGTTGGAGATTACAACCATAAGGAGCACCGATGACACCATCGCAATTAACTCTTGCCAGCTAAATAGCAATGGCATGGTGGTATCAAAGAAAAGTGAGGCAAGTACTAGAACAGGTAATACGAACATGGCCACCTGCAATGTAGATCCAATCGCAATTTCAACGGCAATGTCCATTTTGTTTTTAAATGCCATGACAACGGCAGATGCATGTTCTGCTGCATTCCCTACTATAGCTACGATAATGATACCGATAAACAATTCAGACCAACCAAGGGTTTCTCCTACATATTCAAACGTATGGACTAGGTGCTCGGAGATGTATGCGACTGCAATTGTAGCAATGAAAAGAACCGCTATGGCTCTCCCTTTCCCCCATTCTGGTTCTTCTTCCTCATGAGCGATATTTTTTTCTGTACTTGGATGGTATACGCCTCGATGGGTAACCAATTTAAAAAATAAGGCAGCCAGATAAAGGATGATCAAAATAACTGAAATCCCAATACTTAAGGAAAGAGTTTTTGTCTCATTCATATTAATCGAAAAAACTTCAGGGATTACAAAAGCAATGATAACCGCAAACATCAACAGTCCTGAATTATGCCTAGCATCGTAGACATTAAATGATTGACGCTTAAATTTTAAGCCCCCTATAAAGAACGAAAGGCCTGCCACAAGTAGTAAGTTTCCTAACACGGAACCTGTTAGCGAGGCGAGAACAATTCCAACAAGTCCGGCCTTCAACGAAAAGATTGAAATAATAAGTTCGACTGCATTTCCAAAGGTTGCATTTAACAGTCCGCCAATCCGCGGGCCCGCAACAATTGCTAGACTTTCGGTTGCCCTTCCCATATAACTGGCAAGTGCTACGATTGTTAAGCAGTAGATAATAAATAAAACAATATTTGACCAATGCATTAGTGAGCCAATAACGGACAGCGGCACTCCAATGAATGTCATAAGCATAAAAATCCTGTTCACGGTATTCCCTCCATGTTCTTAATATCTGACGAGGATATTTTCTCTTAAACTTTTCCTTTTGTTCCTTAATTTACCTAAACTCACCTCGAATGTCTAGGTTCGTAACTTTCTCTTGCATATAGGCGGTTTTCTCGTTACCATCATTTAGGAACTATATAATTTATATTGAATCAAACTTGTAGAATTGAGGAAGTTCTATGAAAAAAACGAATCTGCGATTTTGGATCCTTGTGAGTATCGTTGCGATTTCTGGATTTTCGCAAGGTATGTTATTGCCTTTAATTGCTGTAATTTTTGAAAAAAATGGGGTTTCACCTTCATTAAATGGATTAAATGCGACAGCACTTTATATTGGAATTCTTCTTGTGTCTCCTTTTATGGAAATGCCTCTCAGGAAATATGGTTATAAACCAGTGATTATTTATGGTGGAGGTCTCGTAATTATTTCGCTTGCACTCTTTCCTCTTTGGGAGACATTTTGGTTTTGGTTTATCCTCCGGTTGCTGATTGGAATAGGCGATCATTCACTTCATTTTGCCACACAGACATGGATTACATCATCCTCCCCGGCAGATAAGCGGGGACGAAATATTTCTTTATATGGATTATTTTTTGGAATTGGCTTTGCCAGTGGGCCATTAATGACACCATTAGTAAACGTAAATCAATCTCTGCCTTTTATTGTCTCCTCAATCCTTTGTTTTATTGGCTGGATTTTTGTATTTATGCTTAAAAACGAAAGACCTGAACAAGAAGTTGGTATCAATTCCTTCCTATCAACCATCAAACAGTTTAAGAAGGCTTTAAAATATGGATGGGTTGCTTTCCTTCCGCCATTTTCTTATGGATTTTTAGAATCCTCCCTAAACGGCAGTTTTCCTGTCTATGCATTAAGAATGGATATAAACGTCACCAATGTTTCCATGTTGTTGACTGCATTTGCCTCCGGCAGTATTATTACCTCACTACCTCTAGGAATTTTGAGTGATAAGTATGGCCGGCGTAATATTTTAATAACGATCCTTTTTCTTGGATTTTTTAGCTTTACTGCTGCAATCTTCCTTGAACACTCTTTTATTGGACTGTTTGTCGTTTTTCTTATTTCTGGAATGGTTGTTGGTTCAACTTTCTCTCTAGGTATCAGCTACATGACAGATTTGCTTCCAAAAACTCTACTTCCGACTGGAAATTTGTTATGCGGAATATTTTTCAGTCTCGGCAGTTTAAGCGGACCCATCATTGGAGGCTTGTTTATTAAGTTCATTGAAAATGTAAGTTTCTTCTATATCATTAGTACGATGCTCTTAACCTTATCTATTATCATCTTCACATTTGGTAAGAAGACTAATTTTGTATTTGAGCAACCAAGTTCATAACAGGATAATTATGGAGCAAAATCATATCTTATGCATAAAATATGTGGTAAGATAAAATAAATAGAAACATTATAAAGACCGTGCTGTCATCACTTTGATGACAGCTTTCGTATTTTTTAAGGGTATTGACTTTGATTATTCTTATCAATTAGCAATTGGAAGGGGGAAGAACATTGAGTTCCGAAGCAAAGGCGCTAACAAAAAGTGTAAACAAATTAGGATTCTTCGAAAAAATTAAACCACATGCAGAATTAATTGCAGCAGGCCTAAGCGGTGGCTTTATTGCAGCTGGCTGGTTATTTGACAAGTATGGAAATGGTGCTGATTCCATTATTGCTTACCTGCTGGCATTTGTAATTGGTGGTTTCGCCAAGGCAAAAGAAGGCATTGAGGCTACCTACGAAAATAAGGAATTAAACGTAGAAATGTTAATGATTTTTGCAGCAATTGGATCGGCCATAATTGGATACTGGACAGAGGGTGCCATGTTAATTTTTATTTTTGCCGTAAGTGGTGCACTCGAAACGTATACAATGAATAAAAGCCATAAAGAAATCTCCTCTTTAATGAAACTGCAGCCAGAAGAGGCTTTTCTCATCTCAGACGGCAGTGAAAAGAGAGTTCCTGTTTCAATGCTTCATATCGGAGATCTGATTTTAATAAAGCCCGGTGAGCGGATTCCATCTGACGGGATGATTATTAAAGGACAAACCAATATTGACGAGGCTGCTATTACTGGTGAGTCTATGCCAGTATCCAAAGGTGATAAAGAAGAGGTTTTTGCAGGAACTGTAAACATGACAGGATCCATTACTGTTCAAGTGACAAAAGCGAGCCATGACACTCTTTTTCAAAAGATTATTCAGCTCGTACAATCGGCTCAAAGCGAAAAATCTCCTTCACAACTTTTTATAGAACGCTTCGAAGGAACCTATGTTAAACTGGTCCTTTCTGTTGTGTTTTTGATGTTTTTTCTCCCCCACTTTATTTTAGGTTGGAGTTGGCAAGAATCCTTTTATCGAGCGATGATCTTATTGGTGGTTGCTTCACCATGTGCACTTGTTGCTTCCATCATGCCCGCAACATTATCGGCCATTTCCAATGGAGCGCGACGTGGAATCCTGGTAAAAGGCGGGATTCATCTAGAAAATTTAAGCCATTTGGGTGCCATTGCATTTGATAAAACCGGTACATTGACAAAAGGCAACCCAGAAGTGACGGAAGTGATTGTAAAGGATGGATTTGATAAGGATGCCCTGATTTGGAAGGCAGCTTCGATTGAAAGCCATTCTAACCATCCACTGGCAACGGCAATTGTGAAATATGTAAAATCAAACCTTAACAAAGAACTCCTTCATCCGGACAGTCTTGAAGATATACCAGGATGGGGTGTTAAGGCCACCATAAACGGGGAGAATTGGAAGATTGGTAAAGCAGCCTTTGTAAACCAAGAACTAATTGAAAAGTTTGCGGATGGAAAAATTAAAGAACTTGCTGCTCATGGAAATACACTTGTATTTATTGAAATCGACGGCGAGTTATGTGCAGTAATTGCCATGAAAGACGTTGTTCGTGAGGAGACTAAACTTGCGATTGATCACCTGAAAAAGCAAGGGATCCGTACGGTTATGTTGACTGGTGATAGTGAAAAAACGGCACGCGCAATTGCCTCAGAAAGTCATGTGGATGAATTTTTTGCGGAATGCTTACCAGAGGTAAAAGTCGAAAAATTGAAGAAGTTAAGAACAAAATATGAAACCGTAGCAATGGTGGGTGACGGAATCAATGATGCACCTGCACTTGCTATCGCCAATGTTGGTATTGCCATGGGTGGTGGAACTGACGTTGCTCTTGAAACCGCGGATATTGTCCTAATGAAAAATGATTTGCCTCGAATTGCTGAGGCCATTGATCTTTCTAAACGAATGAATAAAATCATTAAACAGAATGTTATTTTCTCGATAACTGTTATCATGGTCTTGATTTCGTCAAACTTCTTCCAAATCCTTGATTTGCCCTTTGGAGTCATTGGTCATGAAGGAAGTACAATCTTAGTTATTCTAAACAGCCTGCGATTACTTAAATAATACACAGCTGCTAGGCACTGGAGCAGGATTAAAAAACCGGATGAACATTCATCCGGTCAGATTGTAGACAAAAGGCATTCGAATGAGCTCATTCGAATGCCTTTTTTTGTTAATTTGCTCGTAAGAGCAAAATTTAGACCTATCCTATGCATATTTCTAGGCAATTTCTGCCTTTTCCATGTCCAGTTGGCCATCTTTTTCAAATTCATGGCAGCAAAAGTAAGCATCGCTTGCATGGACAATTTTTTTAGGCCTCTTAAGGTTGTCCAACGCATACCATGCTTTTCTTTAGCATCCGCAAAGACACGTTCAATCGTTTCTTTACGTCTTGCGTAAATGCTTTTATTCTCTTGTGTATGACGAAGATGGTCCGCTTCTTCTATGTAATGTTCCCACACATGCCGCTCAATCAATTTTTTATGTTCTTTACTTTGTGTGCATTCGGAAAGTAATGGGCAATTTTTACAATCAAGAGGATTAGAAAAGTATTGACGCTTTCCATTCTTCGTCGTCGTTGCATATTTCAGAATTTGTCCTTGCGGACAGATATAACAATCGTAGTATTCATCATAAACATACTCATGTTTTTTCATATAACCATCCTTTGTGCGTGGACGTGTATACGGTAATGCAGGAGTCATATCATTTTCAAAAACGAATTGAGCAATAGCAGGTGTTTTGTATCCAGCATCAGCAGCAACAGCTTCAGGTTTCCCTTGGTTTTGGATGACTTTCTCAAGTAGTGGCTCGAATATGACGCTATCATGGATATTCCCTGGTGTTACAATTGTGCCAAGGACAAAACCATTTCGATCTGAAGCTGCATGAAATGAGTATGCGAATTGTTTAGTTCGTTCGTCCTTTACGTAATAACCACTTTCTGGGTCAGTCGTACTTTCTTTAATTTCTTTTAATTCCTCTTTATCAAATTTATCGGGAGGAAATGGCTTTTTTCCGTGATCTTCACGGTCTTTATTAATCTCGTCTTGTAAACGTGCTTCATAAGCTTTCGATTCTTTTCGGACAACTTTCTTCTCGAATTTACGCTTATTCGCACTTGCTTTAACATGTGTGGAATCAATAAATACGTGTT
>NZ_JBHHJU010000044.1:0-31808 GCF_042136325.1 Neobacillus sp. KR4-4 | reverse complement strand
CATAGCGCAAGCTAGTAAGAACCCTGAAAGATGATCAGGTTGATAGGTCAGAGGTGGAAGCGTGGTAACATGTGGAGCTGACTGATACTAATCGTTCGAGGACTTATCCTAATTTTAAGGTGAACTCAAGTTTACAAACTTCTTCAGCATTATCTAGTTTTGAGGGAATGAAGCCTCAAATTTTATAGTCTGGCAGCAATGGCGAGAAGGTCACACCCGTTCCCATACCGAACACGGAAGTTAAGCTTCTCAGCGCCGATGGTAGTTGGGACACGCGTCCCTGTGAGAGTAGGACGTTGCCAGGCACGAAAAGGACAATCTGAAAAAGGTTGTCTTTTTTGTTTTTCATGCTTTTTCCTCATATAAGTAAAAAAGGGCAATGAGTTAAATTTCATTGTCCTTTTCGGTCAGTTACATTATAATTATCGCCTTAATCGCCGTAATACCTTATATTCAAAATCATCACGATCGATATCCAATCCCAACACTTCATTTCGGAATGTCTTAAAACGTCCATTATCCACTTCCAAAGTAAAATAGCCTCTTTCACTTAAAAGATTTAAATCTCCAATGATATTTTTCCTGCGAACAGGGTCAAATAAATTAACTAAGTTAGGATTATTTGGATGTGGCTTGAATTGACATCCTTGTTCCACACAAGTTCTCACGATGTTTTGGACTTTTGGATGGGCAATACTCTCAATTTTCCTGGTTGCTTCGATACTAAGCATAACATCACTCCTTTTCCCGTCTTAAAACGATATGCATATGCCAAGACTAATATGCAAATTGACAAGAATGATTCACCTGGTGAACGGAGATGCAGTGGGTGGTATGTTTAGCAATTGAGTTGTAACGGACTAACCCTTTCTACGTCTTTAGACCGAGTTAAAAATCAAGCTTAGGCGCAATTATGATTACTAAGGAAAAAAGGTAAGATGATATCAAGATAAACAAAGGAGGAAAACAAAATGAAAAAATTCGGTTTACTTTTAGCAGGTGGGGTTGCAGCAATCGTCCTGCTTTCAACAATTGGTCCGATGCTAGGTCTGATTGTAAGTGCAGTCCTGTTATATTTCATCTACAAAAAGTTCCTAAAAACAGAATCAATTGGTTGGAAAATTGGCTTAGCGATTATCGGGGGGATTGTCCTGATCGCTTCTCTACACAATATTCCTGCCATCATTGGTGTTGGAGCTGCCTATGTGCTGTACCTAGTCTACAAAAAATGGAATAGCAGCAAAGTGATTTTTGAAAAAGAGGAATCAGATTCATTCATTAATTTTGAAAAGCAATGGAATGAATTAAAGAAATAAAAACAAAAAAGGAGAGAATAAGATGACAAACTTATTTACAAGAATTAAAAACACGATTACAGCAGATTTGCATGAGGCGATTGATCACAAGGAGAAGAAAAATCCAATTGCTCTTCTTAATCAATACCTTCGCCAATGTGAACAAGAGACCGAAAAGGTGCGAAAGTTGTTGGAGCGCCAGTATATCTTGAAAGATGAATTCCAAAGAGAATTACAGCATGCAGAAGAGTTAGCAGAAAAAAGAACATATCAAGCCGAAATTGCGTCAAAAGCAGGGGAAAATGAGTTATATCAGTTCGCCGCCTCCGAGCAGCAGCAATATACCGATCGAGCAAATCGTTTACGTACTTCCCTAGAACAAGTTAATGGGCAGTTAAGTGATTTAGAAAGAAAATATGAGGAAATGAAGCATAAGGTGAAAGATATGCATCTTCGCAGAATGGAATTAATGGGCAGAGAAAATGTGACTCGCGCGAATCTTCAAATTAACCAGGTGCTCGATTCCCATTCATACTCTGATAAATCATACTCAAAGTTTAAGGAAATCGAAAACTATCTTGCCCGCTTAGAGCACCAAGTAAACAGCTCATTTTATCGCAGTACAATTGATGCGCGCGTTGCACAATTAGAAAAAGAATTGAAAAAAGAAACGATTTCATAAGTTTTTAAATGAACAAAGAGCGGGGCATCATTGCCTCGCTCTTTGTTTTATTCTTTAATGAATTCCTTGGTACTTCTAGTCGTATCAATTGGACGAACCATACTCTCAATTTGTGCCCGTTTGGGTTCTAAGAATGGCGGTAAAGATAATTTTTCGCCTAATGTTTCGTAAGGCTCGTCGCCCATAAACCCTGGACCGTCGGTTGCAAACTCAAACAGTATTTGTGGTGCCACTCTTGCATATAAGGAACCGAAGAAGAAACGATCAACGAACCCTGACGTTTGGAAGCCGAAGCTTTCCATGTGTCCAATCCATTCTTCTAAGACAGACCGATCTTCGACACGGAAAGCCGCATGATGGACGGTCCCGAAGCCTTGGCGGGCTTGAGGGAGGATCGCATTATACTCGACAACCACTTGTGCACCATTTCCGCCTTCACCCACTTCAAATAAATGAAATGAACCTTCATTTGCTATTTCTTTAAAGAGGAGTACTTTTTCCATCATTTCTTTAAAGTAGTCGAAATTTGCGACACGAACTAAGATCGGACCCAATCCTGTAATGGCATAATCTAATGGTATAGGCCCTTTTTGCCATGGGGTACCTGCTGCAATCCCTTGATTATTTTCATCTGAAATCAATTGATAATGCTGGTCATCAAAATCCACAAACGACAGGGTTTTTTTACCGAATTGTTCTTTAATCCCTGTATGCTTTACCCCTAAACGATCAAAACGTTTCACCCAATACTCAATCGCCGCGTCACTTGGGACACGGAAGGATGTTTTGGAAATTTCGTTGGTCCCATGAACTCCTTTCGGAATCCCTGGAAAATCGAAAAAGGTCATATCGGTTCCTGCACTGCCAACATCATCAGCAAAGAATAAATGATAGGTTTGAATATCATCCTGGTTAACTGTTTTCTTGACTAAGCGCATCCCTAATACATATGTGAAAAATTCATAGTTTTTTTCCGCACTGCTTGTAATCGCGGTTACGTGATGTATACCTTTTAAACCATTCATTGTCGTTCCTCCTATACCTCGAAATTTACATTTATTGTTTTAGTATCTTCTATCAATTTAAGGAATATTATCTTGAATTAATTTATCTTTAATTCAAAATAAATATAACACGAAATAACTATTCTGTCAAAAGTTCGTTCCTAAAGTTTTCACAATTTGGTTGTTACTAATGATGTGAATCACTAACAAGGATTTTCGGAAGTGGTAAGTTACTAATGAGAACAAATATCAAAAGTATTTTGCCACAATGAAGGAGAATCCTATTATGAGTGAAATCATTAATAATCGTGAACAACTGACTAAATCAAATTCAGAACGCTTAAGTATATTAAAACAACTGTTTGTCGATCTTCATCAAGGAAGAAACTTGGACGAGGTTAAAGCCCACTTTGATGCATTGATTGGAAAAATAACCATTGAAGAGATTACACAGCTCCAACATGATTTTGTCGAAGAGGGAAGTATTTCTGCGAAAGAACTACAACATCTCTATCATCAGCATTCAGCTATTTTTCAAGGAGCGATTGTGGAAGATGGAACCCAAAACGGAAGATTAGAAGAACAGCCTGGGCATCCCGTTCATACTTTTAAGCGTGAGAATCAAGAAATAGATAAATTGTTATCGAAGAAGCTTCAGGTCCATTTGGAGGAATTTATGAAGGAAGATTCTACAGAGAATATTTACAAACTAATGGAAGATATCAATCGATTGCTGGATATTGAAAAGCATTATAGCCGTAAAGAGAATTTGATTTTTCCCTATTTAGAAAAGTACGGGATTTTCGGTCCAACCACCAATATGTGGAGAATTGATGATTTCATTCGGGACGCGATTAAGGATTGCAGGCAGAAACTTGTTAATTATCAAGGGGATAAGGAAGCTATTATTGCCGTTGTAAATTATGTCATTCAAGAAGTAGCAGGGATGATTTATAAGGAAGAGAACATCCTTTTCCCGATGGCCATAAATAATTTTACGGAAGATGAATGGGTTAAAATTGCCCATGAAAGTGATGAAATTGGTTTTTGCCTGATCGATTCTGCTGAGGTTTGGAGGCCGGAGAGAAAGGCCTTGGAAGAAAAGGCCATCTCTGAAGGGTATATTAAGATGGAAACCGGGATTCTCTCCTTAAAGCAGCTGGAGTTGTTATTAAACCATTTACCAGTGGATATCACATTTATTGATCAGGATGGTGTGGTCCGTTATTTCTCGCACGGGAAGGAAAGAATATTTGCTCGGACGAAAGCGGTCATTGGCCGAACTGTCCAAAACTGTCATCCGCCAAGAAGTGTCCATGTTGTAGAGGCATTGTTGGCAGACTTTAAGTCTGGCAAAAAGGACTGTGAAGATTTTTGGATTAAGTTCAAGGATAAATATGTTTATATTCGCTACTTTGCGGTTCGTGATGTGAACGGAAACTATATCGGCACGCTTGAATTTACCCAGAATATTGATCCGATCAAAGCAATTGAAGGAGAGAAACGGATCTTAAATTAAGAGCATATATAAAAAGAACTGTCATTTCAATGTCGAGGTAATCGCCAGGAAATGGTAGTTTTTTTGTTATGGGCAATATTCGGTATTTAAAATTACGACAATACTAGCTAATATTTGAGTTTACTTACTGTTGGTGTCGATAAAAAAGTTGGTCACTTTCACAAAGCTGTAACAGGTTCACCGGGAAACTGGAAGAAAACGGAGATAATAAAAGTAGAGGAAGATGTTATAGATGTGCACATGTTAGGAACTAATTTTCGAGGAGGGTAACAATGAAAAAACAAAAATGGATTGCTTTGTTATTGGCTGGCGGGAAGGGTACAAGGTTAAACCTGCTGACAAAATCACTAGTTAAACCAGCAGTCCCCTTTGGTGGGAAGTACCGCATCATTGATTTTGCCTTAAGTAATTGCAAGAACTCCGGAATTGAAACTGTAGGAATTTTAACACAATACAGACCCTACGTGCTGCATTCACATCTTGTTCATTGCAGCTATTGGAACTTGTATAATCGTCATGGGGGCCTGACGATTCTCCCACCATTTCAACGCAATAACTCTGGAGTAGAATGGTATGAAGGAACTTCCCATGCTGTTTTTCAAAATATTGAATTTATCGAGCAGCAAAAGCCAGAGCATGTTCTGATTCTTTCTGCAGACCAAATCTATAAAATGGATTATTCTTTGATGCTTGAACAGCATATTGAAACGAACGCGGATTGTACGATCGCTGTTGTTGAAGTTCCGTGGGAATACGCCGGCCGCCTTGGTCTCATAAAAATGGAGAAGGAAAGCTATAAAATTATCGATTTTGAAGAAAAACCAGAACATCCGACGACGAATTTGGCATCAATGGGTATTTATATTTTCAAATGGCCAGTGTTAAAAGAATACTTGCTGCAAGAGGAGCAAAAAGAAATTACAAATCGAGATTTTGGTAAGGATATCATTCCTTCAATGCTGTGTGATGGACGAGGGCTCTATGCCTATTATTTCAACAACTATTGGAAAGATGTGGGGACCGTTCGGAGTTTTTGGGATGCTAATTTAGATCTTTTAAATAAGGAGACAAACATTTTTCTGCAAAATCCGGAGTGGAAAATCCATACGGTCGAACATAATGCGGACCCTTTATATTTGGATCAATCCGCAAAGGCTCAGCAAAGTTTACTAAGTGAAGGCTGTGAAATATACGGGACTATCGAAAAGTCTGTTGTGTTTAGCGGGGTGAAGGTTGGAAAGGGGGCGCGAATCAAGAATGCTGTTATCCTGCCTAATACCATTGTTGAAGAGAACGCTTGGATTGAAAATGCGGTCATAGGCAGCCAAACAGTGATTAAGAAAGGTGTTATCCTTGTCTCAAAGGATCCGGACGTCCATTTAATCGTTGTCGGAAATAATGTGACCGTGGACCCTGCCCTTCACGAAACAACATCCAAAAACAATGTATTGACAATATCATCCTAAAAATCGGAAACCTTCCCTTTTAAAATAAAATAATAAAAAATTCAGAATGATATATTTTTTATTTGTAAAATGGTAAACTAGTAAGATATATCTTGGACAAGGGGAAGATTACGATGGTTAAAGCTATTTTTTTTGATTTAGATGATACACTGCTTTGGGATCAAAAAAGTGTTAAGGAAGCTTTTGTTGCTACGTGTAAAGTGGCAGAGGAGAGGTATGGGCTTAATGTGGATCAGCTAGAAGAGGCTGTTCGCGAAGCTGCGAGAAGTATTTATGCCGGCTATGAATTTTACTCTTTCACGCAAATGATTGGCATCAATCCGTTTGAAGGGTTGTGGGGGAATTTTTTAGATGATCAAGATGACTTTAGAAAGATGAAGGAAATGGTTCCTTCCTACCGGAAAGATGCTTGGACAGCAGGCTTGAAAGCTTTGGGCGTAGAAGATGCTGATTTTGGATTGGAACTGGCAGAACGATTTCCTCAGGAACGCAGGAAATTACCTTTTGTATATGAGGAATCTTTTAAAATTCTAGATAGGTTGAAAGGAAATTACCAACTGCTATTATTAACCAATGGTTCACCAGATCTTCAAAAAACAAAATTAGAGATCACACCGGAACTTGTTCCCTATTTTGACCACATTGTTATATCGGGGGATTTTGGCAGAGGGAAACCGGACCCGGCCATTTTTGAACACGCACTTGAGTTATTGTCGGTTGATAAGGATGAGGTCATTATGGTAGGGGATAATCTGATGACCGATATTCTTGGTGCGAATCGAGCAGGAATCAAGACAGTCTGGATAAACCGATATGACAAAGCGAGAAATGAAGTTATTCCTACGTTTGAGATTAAACATTTAGAAGAACTTTTTCCTTTATTAGAGGAATTGAAGTCGAAATAAAACACATATTCTAAAAAAATTGCTGTAGATGTAGGGGGTATCCTATATTTATGGCAATTTTTTTGGTTTTAATGGAAATTGTCGAACTTAAAATATTTAGTAAAGATGTAACTTTGTTCTCCTTTTCGGCGACTATATGGCTAAGACCACCAAATTGCTTTTTGAAAAGGAGAGGAAAAATGCGAAACATTAAATGGTTTTCTATTCTTTGTTCAACATTGGTGATTGGGCTTATAGCAGGGTGTGGAACAAATTCTGTTCCTAAGGGGAGTGCAGAAGGTACAAAGACTGAAACCCCAGAAGAAAATGAGATAGCTGCTAAATTTCATCCTACGATCGAAACGAAGTCTGAGAATAATTCAATGATTATTAATTACAAGGTTAAAAATCTATCAGACAAATCCCAGAAGCTAACGTTTCCTACCGGATTAGAGGCAGATTATATTGTTTATGATATACATGAGAAGAAAATCAAACAGTATTCCGATGAGGTCATGTCAACGCAAGCGATTAAGATATTAGCGTTAGGAAGTAATCAAGAAATTGCTAAGAAATTTACGATTTCGGATCTTCCTAATGGCCGCTATCAAATTGAGGTATTCTTAACAGCAAAAGAAGAGGAAGCCAAAGTTGTGACAGACTTAATTGTTAAAAATTCGTTTAGCAAAGGGAGCGGAGTGCTTGTTGGTCAAATGGATCCCCATACAATTGAAATCGATATCGAAGGCAAGAAGGTAGCCTTTCAGCTAACAGAGGAAGCTATCAAGCAATTAACGCAGCTTTATGAAGGTAAACAAGTATCATTTTTATACACAGAAAACGAGACTGGACAAAAGTTGATTCATAAATTTGTAACAGGAACTCCATAAATGCTAGAGGTATATCAAACAGACCTTTGCCGACAAGTGGATAAAGGTCTATTTGTTTTCTTAATTGTGAATATTTGTTATCTCAGAATAGAACTCCAGCATTGGTTAGGATTAATTTACATCTTTTTCTTGTTTTGAAAAATCAAGTAAATTCGTTTTATAAAGGTATTTTATTCCTGTCGAAATTATCTAATAAATCTTAAAAATAGGTTGATATTAATTTGTAAGGATAGTAATATAATTCTCGGACTATATTAAAATATCATCAAAAGAA
Source organism: Neobacillus sp. KR4-4 (assembly GCF_042136325.1). NCBI lineage: Bacteria > Bacillati > Bacillota > Bacilli > Caryophanales > Bacillaceae > Neobacillus > Neobacillus sp. KR4-4. The sequence goes on along the minus strand of NZ_JBHHJU010000044.1, from coordinate 23,794 downwards.
ACATTTAGGTAGGAGTAGCTAATATGCAAAATAAATTACCATTTTCAAGGTATTTCGTTATAGGTGTTATGTTATTTGCCCTGTTTTTCGGGGCTGGGAATTTAATTTTTCCTGCGGCACTTGGTCAAAATGCTGGTTCTAATGTATGGATGGCCATTACTGGTTTTTTAATGACTGGAATTGGACTGCCGTTTCTAGGAATTCTTGCAATGGGGTTCTCTGGAAGCAAGAATTTAGAGGAGCTGGCAAGCCGTGTCCACCCGCTCTATGGGGTAATATTTACATCTGTTCTTTATTTAACGATTGGGCCATTTTTTGCTGCACCAAGGACAGGCGCAGTCGCTTACGATATCGGAATAGCCCCGTTTGTTAGCGAAAGTTATGGACAAGTTGGCTTATTTGTATTCACATTGCTTTTTTTTATTGTGACATTATGGTTTTCGTTAAACCCAGCCAAGTTAGTAGATCGGGTCGGCAAAATTCTTTCTCCTGCGATCATTGTACTAATTTTTATCTTATTAGTTATGGTCATTGTCAAACCGCTTGGTTCAATCGAAGCGCCACAAGCTGCTTATGCTAACGGTGCATTTATGAAAGGATTTATGGAAGGTTATAACACAATGGATGCTCTTGCATCACTTGTATTTGGGATTATCGTTATCAATTCGATTCGATCAATGGGTGTTACCACCACTCGAGGAATCCTATTAGCTTCAGCTAAATCTGGGTTAATTGCAACGATTTTTCTTGGAATCATTTATGTGGGTGTTGCCTATCTAGGGGCGACGAGTACAAGTGCATTCGGACTTTTTGATACGGGAGGTCCCGTCTTAGGGAAGGCATCTTCCTATTATTTTGGATCAATCGGAACGGTGATGTTGTCAGTTATTATCCTGCTCGCTTGTCTGACTACGAGCATTGGTTTAATGTCAGCGTGCGGCGAATACTTCCATACGCTACTTCCTAAAGTCAGTTACAAAATGTGGGTGTTGTTTTTTTCAGTCGTTTCATTTGTGATTGCCAACTTTGGTTTATCGAATATCATTAATTTTTCCATTCCGGTATTAATGTTGCTATACCCTTTGGCGATTGCGTTAATGCTGCTGACATTTTTGTCGAAACTATTTAACCATTCACGAATTGTTTATGCAGCTGTTATTATTGTCACCTTTATGATTAGTAACATTGATGGTTTTAAAACTCTCTGCGACCTGCTTGGGATCGAATATTTCGGCTGGCTTGAGAAGATTGTTTCGTTTTATGAACGCGTGCTGCCTTTTTATCACAATGGACTTGGCTGGCTGCTGCCAGTTTTGGTTACGATCATCATTACTGGAATCATCGTCAATGTGAAGAATTTTACTACGATACGTGTGAAAAACAAAACTGAAAGTTTCTTATAACATACAAAGATAAGCTCTTTCGATAATAACTATTTGCATTCCTATCATTTATCTGTTATAGTAAAGAAGAATTATTTTTGTTAGTTGTAGGATAATAAGTGCTAAACTTTCTGTCTTAAAGAACTGAGCAAGGATAGTAACACAATGTGTGCCAAGCACACGAGGAGGAAACAACAATGGAACAAGGTAAAGTAAAATGGTTTAATGCAGAAAAAGGTTTCGGATTCATCGAACGCGAAGCAGGAGACGATGTATTCGTACACTTCTCAGCTATCCAAAGCGAAGGTTTCAAAACTTTAGACGAAGGTCAAGCAGTTACATTTGAAGTAGAACAAGGTCAACGTGGACCACAAGCTACTAACGTTCGTAAAGCATAATTGAACCTAAATAATAAAAGACTCTCTTATGAGGGTCTTTTTTGTGTTTAAAAAATAAAATAATCAAATTTTCAGAGGTGGAAGTGTTGGAATTAAGGCAATTACAATTATTCATGGAAGTAGCTAAGCTTAAAAGTATAACAAAAGCGGCGGAAAGCATGCATATCTCACAGCCGGCCATTAGTAAGTCAATCCGGGCGTTAGAGGGAGAGCTAGGGATGACGTTGGTTATTCGCACCAATAAGACCAGTGATCTGACTGATGCAGGGAAAATTGTCTTAGAATATGCGCAGAGAATAGCTGGAATCCTATCTGAAATGAAAACAACCTTAAATGATATAACGAACCTATCTAGAGGGCAGATCGATATTGGGCTGCCCCCTTTTATAGGCAGTTTATTTTTTCCAAGGGTAATCGCGAAGTTTCATCATTCCTATCCAAATATAGTACTGAATATTACTGAGTATGGTGGAGCAAGAGTGGTAAAAAGTGTCGAGGAAGGAGAGTTCGAGCTAGGAGTAGCAGTTCTCCCTATTGATGAACAGCAATTTGATGTGTACCCCATCGTGGAAGAAGAAATGAAGCTGCTGGTTTACAAAGAACATCATTTAGCAAAGCATAATGTAGTCGATATTAAGGAATTAAGAAATGAGGAGTTTATTTTTTACCACGAGGAATTTGCTCTTAATCAAATTATGAGGAATCATTTCATTGCTGCCGGTTTTGAACCCAATATCTTATTTATGAGTTCTCAGTGGGACTTGATGACAGAAATGGTAGCTGCCAACCTCGGAATTACGATTCTTCCACAATCTATTTGTAACCGGGCATTTAACCCAGATATTAGGATTATCGACCTTGAACAACCGATTTTATGGAGGCTTGCGGTTCTAACCAAGAAAGACCGCTATATCTCTAACGCGGGTCGAACCTTCATTGATTTTATCTTAAAAGATCCATTATAACTTTAAGTTATGCAAACTATTCGATATATGTATTTTACGAATGGCGAAAATCAGCGTACGATATACTCTATAGTTAATTTCGGAATGAAAAGGAGTTTATTAGCTCCTTTTTTGCATTATGGAGGGATTTTTTCGATGAAACTTGGAGTTATCATCTTACAGGTATTATTTTTACATGTTTTCTTATTTCTCGGCGCGTCACTGAAAGAGGTAATTCCACTTCCTATTCCTGCGTCTATGTTCGGACTGTGCCTTCTATTTCTCGCGCTCTACATCAAAATAATCAAATTGGAATGGGTAGAAAAAGGAGCAAATTGGCTGTTAGCCGAGCTGTTGCTTTTCTTTGTCCCATCAGCGGTGGGAATTGTCAATTATGATGAAATACTTAGTGTTGAGGGGGCAGAAATCGTCGGTTTAATAGGGATTAGTACGATTATTGTTATGGGAATTACCGCACTAATTGCTGAAAGAATAACGGGTAGGAAAAGGAGTGAGCAGCATTGATGATGTTTTTATTTACGATTGTAACATTTCTTGTCTACCGACTTTCGAAGAAGGTTCATTCAAAATGGAGCCTGTTCCTTTTCCATCCTTTATTGCTGGCCCCTATTTTATTAATTATATTGATTTCCGTAACACATGTCTCAGCCAATCAATACCTAGAGGATACAAAATGGCTGTCACATTTATTGGGACCAGCAACAGTTGCATTTGCTGTACCGATTTATAAACACTTAAAGATTATTAAAAAATATGTGGGTACGATTATCATCAGCATCACCTCTGGCTCTCTTGTGGCGATTTTTTCTACTTTTGGTTTGTCGAAATTGTTTCACTTAAAATATGACTTTATCACATCGATGCTTCCAAGGTCGATTACAACGCCGATTGCCATTGAGGTTTCAAAAGAAATTGGCGGTCTGCCAACCTTAACAACGGTTTTCGTCATTTTAACTGGGATTATTGGCAGCATTGTTGGGCCATCGGTGATCAAAGGGCTATCCATTAAAACACCCATCGCCAAAGGCCTTGCATTAGGCATGGGTGCCCATGGAGCAGGAACAAACAAAGCGTTTGAATACGGGAAACAAGAAGCAACCTTCTCATCCCTTGCCATGATCTTCGCAGCATTAATTACCTTAATTTGGGGTGCTCTTCTCATACCACCACTAATGCATTTTACTGTCTGAAAATATAAAGGTGTCAGGCACCATGTGAATATTTCACATGGCGCCTGACACCTTTTCCTAATGATTTGGGACACGTGTTTGTTTTTGATAGCTAGTTTTGAGTATGCCTGTTGGTTTTTCCCAAAAGTATGCGAGGTGGGGTGTATTTTGGTTAAAGAGTTCAATAAGTTCATGGAAGTTTTTCATCTGATATACATTAAAGGCAATGCCCTTTTCTGTTTTTACTTGAAAATAACATGTCGTGGTATTATTTTCACCTGCCGATTCTTTCTCATAATAAAGGGTGTCCGTTACGTCTTCCCAGGTATACTCATTAACAAATGTCCCTTTTCTTTGGTTCGCGATGGTGACAGTAAACCCTTTTTCATGACAAATAACCGTGGTGTCATTGCCAAAGAAATACATTATAAGAAATATGACGAGGGCAATAATAACGATAATTGATCCAACTAATACGTTAATAAACATGAATCCAATTCCAATAAAACAAAAAATAAGTCCAAAAATACCAGAAGATCTGGATGACGTTTTATTTGCGAATTCTCTGTTCATAAAAAAATCCCTCCTTTAGTAAGAAGGGTATGCTTTCCACTATGTTAAATGACTGAACAAGTCTAACGGACCGTAAGAAAATTAACCGACAAATTGTGCAAAATCAAATGATAAAGTGAAATCTTTCATCATAGAATTGTTTCTTTAGCATTTAATAACTGTAAGAGTTCGCGAACAGCATAGGAAAAACCATCTTCGTCATTAGTTTTTGTAATAATATCGGCATTTTGTTGAACAAGGGCAGGGGCATTCCCCATTGCAACAGACGTGGTTGCGACTTCAAACTGGGCAAGGTCATTACCGCCGTCACCAAAGGCAATAATTTCCTCAAAAGAAAGATTCATCATTTGCTGGTATCGTAATAATGCTTTTCCCTTATGGGCTTCACTCGAGGTCATTTCCACATTGTTTGGAAAAGAAGAAGCCATAGAAATATCAAATTTCCCATCTAAGGCGGCTTTAACTTTTTCAATTTCTTCTACTTGATCTGGATGGACCAAGGCAATAAGTTTATAGATTTTTAGATTGTCTTTTTCAAGAATTGTATCATAATTAAATGTTTGAAAGAGTTCATCCAACTCCTGTTTACTTTTGCCGTGTAATGGCGGCAATGTGGAAGGAAAACCTCCATAATTCGTGTAAACAAGAATGCCTACACCTAGTTCTTTCAGTTTCTCCAAAATATTTTTGTAGGTGGAAATAGGTAAGACAGCCTCATACATTAATTCTCTAGTTTCTGAATATAAAACGGACCCATTGATACAAAAGATCGGAATCTCCATATTTTGAACAGCTTTTAATTTAATAACATCTGCGTAAGCCCGTCCGGTATTCAAAATAAGGCAGTGACCTTGAGCCTTTAATTCGTTTAAAACTTTCTCATTCTCTACAGAAATTTCATGCTGCGAGTTTAATAATGTACCGTCTAAATCAATTGAAATACATTTCATAATATCAAAATTCCTTTCCATTCCATCATAAAGACAACTATATCAGATTTACACACAAAAATGGGATTCCAAATTTTATAGTTAAATGAGAAATAGTGGTGCCTGACACCAATAATCAGGAAATGATGCTTGAATATTTAACATTTTAGTTGATATAACATTTTTTTCCTTCTATAATCAATACAATAACCTTATTGGTGAAGTGTACTGTCCCATTCCTCACGTTACTTTTTCACAGATTGTTTTTAAGAATAAGAGATCGGGAGTGAATTGTGATGATATTGAGAATTAGTGAAATAACTGGATTTCTTCATGACTTTGAGAGATATGCTCACCAGGATGGTACGAAGTATTATCTTACATTAAACACGTTAAGTCCAAAAGGTACACTTACGATTATGAAGTATCCAGAGGGGAATTTTACCTATCACCGAAAAAATGAAAATTATTGGGACATTAAAGAAGTTGATATTGACCTGGAGATGTTATCTGATATTATATGGGGATTTAGAAAGACCATTAACGAAATGATTTTAGAGGGTACGATGGCACATTAGTGGTTTCATAAAAAATAGCATAGCCTCCTGAACCTGTAAAGGCTTGTTTTCTTGCAATAATCCATCATCTGAAAAGTATGTTTTCGGGAATTTTTGGATACGATATTGTCGAGGTGATGGAATGGCAACGGCTAAGTTAGGCGATACAATTTCCTTTCAACGGGATGGAAAAAACCTTGAAGGTGTCGTTTCTGGGATAAGGGAAAATTCTGTTATGGTCCAATATGGTTTCTCGAAGGAAAAAGATGAGCCACTGACAACCATAGTCAACCATAAAAATTACAAAATTAAGAAGTAAGCGGTAAATTAGATGTTCTTTCCCATAGTGGCGAAAGGACTCTTTTTTTTTGTGGCAGGGGTGCATCTGGATGGCGGCTATAAACAAAGAGCATTTAATTGGCACTTTATGGATAAATCAGTTAATCTGTAAAAGTACGTTTTTTTCAAAGGCTAATGGCGGAGCTCACCATCATAAAGAAATAAAAGAGGAACGGGGGATGGATAGATGGCGATTACAAATAATAAGCAGTCGACGATTGTTGCGCTTTTGCTTGCAGGAACGTTTATTGCTATTTTAAATCAAACTTTGATGATTACAGCGATACCTCCAATTATGGAAGAAATGCATATAACCGCTAACAGTGCGCAATGGCTGACAACTGTTTTCATGTTAGTAAATGGAATCATGATTCCGATTAGTGCATTTCTATTAGAGCGGTTTACAACAAGGCAGTTGTTTCTTACGGCGATGAGTATTTTTGCTGTTGGAACCCTTGTAGGCGGAGTTGCTCCTAATTTTGAACTACTTCTATTAGGAAGGATTATACAATCTGGCGGGGCAGGGATTATGCTTCCCTTAATGACAACGGTATTTCTGATGATTTTTCCAGTCAATAAACGGGGGGCCGCCATGGGACTGGTCGGTCTAGTCATATCCTTTGCGCCAGCAATTGGTCCAGCACTGTCAGGATGGGTGACCTCGCAATTTTCATGGCGAGTCCTGTTTTTTATCATATTGCCAATTGCTCTTATAGATATTCTCGTTGCTTTCTTTGCTTTAAAAAATGTAACTGAGGTATCAAAACCAAAAATGGATGTTATTTCTATCGTGTTATCTACATTAGGTTTTGGCGGCTTGCTGTATGGTTTTACTTGTGCAGGAAATTATGGATGGGCAAACCCGACCACGCTCTTAACGTTAGGAATTGGTGGATTGTCACTGCTTCTGTTTATTACCAGGCAGTTAAGGCTTAAACATCCCATGCTTGAATTCGGTGTATTTAAGTATTCCGTTTTCCCATTTGCCATTATCATTGGTATGATTGGCTTTATGGGATTGATTGGGGCAGAAACAATTATCCCTTTATTTATGCAGCGGATGCGCGAATTTACGGCTGTGGAGGCAGGCATCGCACTATTACCTGGTGCGCTAATCAGTGGATTGATGGCACCAATTATTGGGAGAGTGTTTGATAAAATCGGCGCGAGATGGTTAGTAATGATTGGTTTAACAATTATGACTGCATCTTCGTTTGCTTTTACGAATTTGGGTCCTTCGACGACAATGACCTATATTACTGTTTTATACGGGGTTAGAATGTTTGGCTTTTCGATGGTAATGATGCCGGTTGCAACATCTGCCTTGAACCAGTTACCCAAACAATTAATCCCCCATGGAGCCGCCGTGGATAATACGATGAAAATGATCGCTGCCTCTGTTGGTACTGCAATCCTTGTCACGGTTATGACAACCACAGCGGAAAATGCCCAGACACGCCCAGAGATTTCCAATCCAGATATGTATGGAGCCAATGTCGCGTTTATGGTCATATCCATCCTGTCACTATTAGCCCTCATTCTTTCCTTTTTTATAAAAAATGACCCTCAGACAGAAGGGGATGGAAAGCGACAAAAGAAGGTAAAAGTTAAATTGCAGGAGTAGATTGATTTATTAACCAAACAAGAACTCTGAAAAACAAAGGTAATTTGTTTTTCAGAGTTCTTTTCATTTGGCATGTCAATAGATCAGGGAATGAACCTTCTGATTAGGTTCATAATAAAACCAAAAGGAGGGAACAAAATGGACCAAAAATACAATACAGGCGATGATGCTGCAATTGAATTAAAAAAGGCGTTAAACAAAAGCCGGCCCCGAAGCAATCCGAATATGAGTGAAGCCGAGCAGAAACTTAAATTTCAAAATAAGAAAAGCTAAGGGAGTTAATGGAGGTTATCAATAGGAGATGAGAAAATGCCGAAGAATAATCCAATTGAGTATACCGGGAAAGTTCTAGATCAAAGAAATGATCTTACTGGACCAGATGAAGGAAAGGGTACCTATCCTGAACGGCCAATGCATGTACCGATTCAAGACCCAACAAGCAAAAAAGGGAAATAAAACTGGCGTGATCACCTACATAAACACCTCATTTAAAGCGGATAAAAAAGAAGATTACGAAGCCGTATTTAATGAACTTGAAAAGTTAACAAGCAAGTAAAAAAGAAAGGTGTCAGGCACTGATTAAGCCCTGACACCTTTCTTTTTATTTAATAATCGGTAACAATAAAGCCTCTCTCGAGAAATTCCTCAATGACTTCGCTAACTTGAAAGGAAATCTGCGGCGAATCATAATTTTCAAAGGCGTGTTCACAGCTATTTTTGTAGTTCATGGTTTCATCATAATGGGCCATGTGGCGAGCAATGTCTTGATCATTATCTTGTCGTTCCTTCTGTCTTTCAATAACCGTATCACGGTCGGCATAGATGAAAAAGCGCATGACACGATCACCGTACATTTGTTTTAATTTTTCGGTTCCTTCGGGATTTAATGTGAGGTATACGAGGTTGTGGGATTCGAATGCTTTAACAATGTCCTCTTCGCGAATACCATAATGGATGCCATCGATTTCTACACATTCAAGAAACTCCTGATTATCTTCCATCTTTTTGAATGTGTCTTCGTTAATAAAATGGTAGTCTTCCCCATTCTTTTCATAGTGACGTGGGGAGCGAGTGGTGTAGGAGATGACTGTCTCCATATCAAAAGCAGTCGCTACCATTTTGGCAACTGTTTTTCTTCCTGAACCATCTGGACCTGTGTAAATAAATAGCTTTTCTTTATTCTTGATTTTATACATAGATAACCTCCTGAAATGGATTATATAAAAAAGAATCTACCTATCGGCAAATGCTTTTTAGTATTACACCATAATATGGTCGACCTGGGATATTTTTATTATAACAGAAACCGGACGAAAAGTTTGATTTTTCTGATTCTCGGTTACACTGTATTACAAATTCTTTCCCATATGAAACCTCTAATCTATATTATACAATAGAAATAATAAACAAAAATTAGGATGATGACCTTGGATTCTACTATGAAAAAAATAATTGAAGCTAGCTATCTTACTGCGGATTCTGCGGCACATTATCGGACGATTCTTCGCTATTTTTTCCATCAACACGAGAGAATGAGAGATTTTATAGCACCTGAAGAATTATTGGAATATATGCGTTCCATACCATCTTTCTCCGATTATCAAGAGGAACAATTACATCAACAATTAGGACAGCTTGTAAAATGGAATAATTTAATATCAAGGCAAGATATGACCAATGCAAAAACAATTGAAGAATATAAAAAGAAAAGATTTCGCTATCAATGTACACCCTATACGGTCGAAATAGAGAGAATGGTTGTCCAATTAGAAAAAATGGGTGATACCTTTCAAGGCTCTTTGGAAAAATCTCAATTTGATAGGCTATTCCAAGCACTAACCAACCTCCAACATGAGGTTGAACATGACCTAAACAAATCCGCAGAAGAATATATGCGGATGTGGGAGGATGTTTTTCGGTATCTTCAATCAATCCGTACAAGTACTGCTGATTATATCGCATATATAAATAGTGAACAAACAGACCAAAGAATGCAGACTGAAGCATTTATAGTTTATAAAAATCAGTTTACAACCTATTTACGAGATTTTATCCTATCTTTGCAAAAAACATCCCTTCAAATCCAACAGATATTGGTGGAGTTAACTTCGGAGCGTTTGCAGCCTTACTTTCAAAAACTAATTGAGCATCGATCAGCTATCCCACGTCTCGAAGATGTTTCGTCTTCTGCAAACGATTGGCTTACCGAATATGAAGAGTATTGGTTCTCACTTCGGCAATGGTTTTTGGGTTCCACCATCCAACAAAGTGAATTAGAGGTTCTTCAGTGGCAAACAAATGAGATGATTCGCAGGATGACGAGATATGTGCAAAGAATAGGGGAGAGGCAGCAACATTTTCGCAGTCGAAAAAAGGACTATTTACAATTATCCAAATGGTTTTCCGAATGTAAGGACATTGATGAAGCTCATAAACTATCAGCGGTTGTTTTTGGTTCGATGACCATTCAGCATCTTCAGTTAGAAGCAGCAACAACTGAAAATCTCCATGTCGATACATGGGATGAGGAGCCTGTCGAATTGACGATTAAACCAAGAACTGTTCGTTATCGTGAAAAAACGAAGCCAGGTTCTTTTATCTCTAATGAAATAAAGAAAAAACAACAACGTGAGCAATATTTAAAAGAACGAGAACAAGAAAAGAAATTAATTGAAAAATACATGAATCAAGGGATGATTACGCTCTCTTCACTCTCGAAAGTTGAACCTTTCATACGCAAGTTGTTATTAAGCTGGATTGGGAAATCAATGGCGAGTAAAAATCGTATGGTTAAGACGGATTATGGGTTACACGTTAAGGTAAAGCTTGATTATGAGAAAACCATCACTTTGAAGGCTGAAGATGGAGATTTACTTATGCCAGATGCCATATTCTTGTTTGAGGAACAGGGGTGATTTAATGGAACAAACACATCTTTTTGATGAAAAGGCAATTCAAGGAATGGATCTATTGTTCCATCACTATTGGATCTTACGTTCTGAACAACCTGAATGGTATCAACTAGTTCGCGCGCGCGAGAAAGTTTTGCGACGTTATTTTAATGAAAAGTTCGGATTACGACTAATTGTCAACCAGCATTTTATTAAATTAGAGAAAATTCCGGTAGAACCAGAAGAGTGGATGGGAATTCAAGATTTTCAAGAGCCGATGGACTATGCCATCTTTTGCTGTGCCCTTTCTTTTTTGGAGGGACAGGCTGTGGATGAACAATTCCTTCTCTCCGAATTATGTCAGGAAATTCAAGCGGATTATCAGGGGGACTTTCCTCTTGATTGGACGCTTTATGTCCACCGAAAATCTTTGATCAGGGCTGTTAAAATCTTAATGGAGTTTCAATTGATACGGACGATTGATGGAGAAATTGGTCGCTTTGATCAAAATGAAGAGCAGGAAGTTTTATATGAAGCAACCATTTATAGTCGATATTTTATGAGAACTTATCCAGATGATTTTTCCACTTATCATCATTGGAGCGAGTTACTGAATGAAGATTGGAAATTAAATCAGGAGGATGAACGGAGGAAGCGTGTGTACCGTAAGCTGTTCTTTTCACCTGGATTGCATCGAAGAGACCAACAAGACCCAGATTTTCTCTATATTCGTAATTATCGTAATCGCTTATCAGAAGATATTGAAAAGCATAGTGATTATAAACTCCATGTCTATAAGAATACTGCCTTTTTATCGGTAGCGGAGCCGAGGCAGTATCAACAAGTTTTTCCAAATACCAAGGCCTCTACTGATCTCATTCTCCAATTGTCAAAGTACATTCATGGCCAGCCTAATCGTTATAAAGCAAACGAAAATGGTGAAATGCTGATGACAGAAGGAGAATTCGAACAGGTAATAGATGATATGCGTAAGTTACATGGGACAGGATGGGCGAAGTATTTCCGGGATATGAGTTCAAGCGGGGTTCGAACGGAGCTGCTTCGTTCCATGAAAGACTGGATGTTGGTGGAAGTGGAAAACGAAACATCACTACTTCGAATTAAATCATTATTAGGGGTCATGACGGGTGAGTATCCAGCTGATTATCAAACAGGAGGAACAGAATGATGACTGAGGCAAAATGGGTGATGAACCGAGCAGGTTTATTGAATTTTTGGTATTACGATGAAGAAATCTTCCATTTCTCTGATGGCAAACTTCTGCTTAGAGGAACCAACGGCTCAGGGAAATCGGTAACCATGCAGAGTTTCCTCCCGGTATTATTAGATGGAAAAAAATCTCCTGACCGTCTTGATCCATTTGGATCAAAAGCTAGAAGAATGGAAGATTATCTGCTTGGAGAAAAAGAGGTAGTTGATCGTGATGAACGTACAGGATACTTGTTTATCGAATATAAACAAGCAGGCCTTGAGCGCTACGTCACTACTGGGATTGGAATGCAGGCAAAGCGACATAAAGGGATTAAAACCTGGTATTTTGTTCTAACAGATAATCGAAGAATTGGACATGATTTTGAACTTGCTCATTCACAAATGGGGGACAGGGTGCCTTTTTCCGCAAAAGAACTAGAAAACCGAATCGGTGATGGGGGCTATGTTGTCCACACTCAGCGTGAATACATGGAGCTCGTTAATAAATATATTTTTGGCTTTCAATCTAGCGAAGCCTATGAAGACCTAATTAAATTGTTAATCCAGTTACGCAGCCCTAAGCTTTCAAAGGATTTTAAACCTACCGTTATTTATGAAATATTAGAATCTGCTCTTCCTCCTTTGACCGATGATGAGTTAAGGCATCTCTCGGATACAATTGAAAGTATGGACCAAACGCAGCAGCAACTTGAGCAATTAGAACGGGAATTTGCCTCAAGCAGCAGACTGGTTAATCAGTATCATTCCTACAATCAATATATTTTGGCTGAACGAGCATTAAAGTGGCAGAATGCTTTAAAAAGGTATACCGATGCAGGGAATCTTGTAAAAGAATTATCCTCTCAAGATGAAACATTGTCACAAGAAATCATCCGGTATGAGGAACAACGGAACGACTATGGCCAACAGCAGGAAGTTGCTGAGGCTGAGAAAAAGCGGCTGGAACGACATGAGGTTTGGAATCTTGAAGAGGATAAGCAAAAGAAAATCGAAACTACAAATACTCTGATGAAGGACATTGGTTCATTACAAAATAAATGGGATCAGAAAAATGCTCAATACAATAGATTGTGGCAGGACCGGGAGGGAAGTCATAATCAAAATAGACAATATGAAAGTGATATGGAAGATTTACTTGATGAGCTGAAATTGGATGCACAAGAAGCTGCCTTTACACAGCATGATGTAAATATTGGTGATTTCGAACGGCATCAGCAAGAGGATTTTGATTTTACCATATGGATTCAAGAGATTGGTAGCCATGAGCAATTACTGGCCAATCTAAAACAATTAGCTGATGAGAAACATCGTCTGATAGAAGAACACAGCCGCCTGCAACATCAATCTTCTGAGAAAAAAAGAGAAGTGGATGAATTACGAAAGAATCTTGATCATTTAAGAGATTGGTTTACAGAAGACAAGCAAAAGCTGGAGCACCAGGTATTTACTTGGATTGAGCAACATCCAAAGCTAGTTTTTTCAAACGAGAGTCTACAAAATATCGCTCGAGCCATCGAAGGGTTATATGAAGAAACTCGCTATGACCAGGTGCGGGAAAAACTCTTCGAATCAATAAATGATTATATAACCGAGATTAGTACGAAGAAAAAGCTCATTGAAAAATTAATAGAAGATAAAAAGTTTGAAAGGGAAGAGGCACGCGCTGAACTTCATTATTGGAAGACATTGAAAATGCCTAATCCCCAACGTGCGAAGGATACGGAAGTATTTCGTGGGCAGCTTTTGGGAGATGGGCACGCTTTTATTCCATTTTATGCAGCAGTTGAATTTCAGGATCATGTAACGGAGGAGCAGAAAGAGCGGATTGAGTCTGCTTTGAAGCAAACGGGAATATTGGACAGCTTAATTACTGAAAAGTCAGTGGTCCCAACCCATGATCGCGTCATTTGTCCAGATCCGCAATTACTAGGATATACATTAGCTGATTATTTGAGGCCCGATTTAGAAGAGGACAGTCTTATTTCAACTAATCTTGTAGATGAAGTATTACGGAGCATTTCTCTTGAACAGTCAGGATCGGGATTCCATGTGGATGTCGATGGGTCGTATTCACTTGGTTGTTTAGTAGGTCATGCCCCAAATGAAGGGCCATCAAAATATATAGGCCGTTCTTCACGGAAACGATATCAGTACGAGAAAATAAAAGAATGTGTAGAACAACTTGAACAAATCCACGAACAATTAGAAAATCTAAACGGACAACAGCGTCAATACGAAGAAGAACTTGCCTATACAGATGGATGGAAACAGTCCATACCGTCAGATGAAGAACTTAATGAGTTGAATGTACAGATTGAAAAGACCAATCATCAATTAGAGGAGCAGAAAAAAATCCTTGTACAATTAGATGAATATTGGAAAAAGATTTATGAGCAGCTTCAAGCTGTTAAACTGGAGCTTCATCAAGCAGGCGGCCAACTAAACATAGATTTAACAAAAGAAGTATTAGGGGATGCCATAAAGTCAGCAATAAACTACCGGAATCGTGTTTATAGTATCAAAGATCTATTTCAAAAATGCCTGTTTGTACAAAGTAGGATTGAGGATCTTAATCATCGAATTGCAGAGATGGAAGTGGAATTGGATGAGGTAAAAGGAGATCAAAACGTTAAAGAGTCAGAACTGCGGAAGTACCGAGCAGAAATCGTCTCGATTGAACATCAGTTAAAGTTAAAAGGGATTGATGAAGTAAGACAGCGTATTCGGCAGGTACAGCAGGAGCTTATAGAAGCAGAGGAAGGTATCAAATATTTGCTTGAAATCATTCCCCAAAAGAAAGCAAAGCAAGAAACTTGTCAAAAAGAATTATTTACAGCAAAAACAAATGCTGATTTCTGGTCAAGTATGGCCCAGTTGTGGGAACAAATGGTCAAAGATGAGATTTCACGTGGTTTTGTTGAAATCAATGAAATGGATTCGACGACCATCGTCAAGCAGCTGGAACCCATTTTAGGAAAGTTTGACCGGTCCAAATTAAATGAACAACTGACTAAGGTGTTCATCAATGAACAGGTATTTTTAACGGAGTATCGGATGTTTGAATATCCAGAAGACGCAGAAAGACCAGAATGGTTTTCTAAAGAATGGGGCGACTATTATGAACCCTTTATGAATGAGTGGAGTCAACTTCAAAGCCGCCGCTTAATTCTAATGGAATATAAAGGTCAGCGGGTCAGTCCTTATTATGTGTTCTCATCATTAGAAAAAGAACTTGAAGACCAAAAAGGCTGGCTAGATGAACAAGACCGCCAGCTCTATGAAGATATTATTGTTAATACTGTAGGGGTTATCTTGAGGAATAGAATCCAGCGTGCGGAGAAATGGGTAATTGCTATGGATAAAATCATGAAAAATCGTGATAACTCATCTGGATTAACCTTCTCCATTTCATGGAAACCAGTAACAGCAGAGTCGGAACAAGAATTAGATACTGAAGAACTGGTTAAGTTACTGCAGCGGAGTAGTAAATTCCTGAACGAAGAAGATTTAAACCGGATTACGAAGCATTTTCAATCTAGAATCACCAAGGCAAAGGAATTGATTCAATTACGGAATGAGGGTTCTACCCTACATCAAGTTTTAAAAGAGGTATTGGATTATCGTAAGTGGTTTACCTTTGTTCTCTCCTTTAAGCGGGTGAATGAACCAAAACGAGAATTGACGAATAATGCTTTCTTCAAATTTAGTGGTGGAGAGAAGGCGATGGCGATGTACATTCCACTTTTCACAGCAGCCTATTCACGATATAAGGAAGCAGGCAGGATGGCTCCGTATATTATTTCGCTCGATGAAGCATTTGCTGGTGTTGATGAGAACAATATTCGTGATATGTTTGAAGTGGTTGAACAGCTGGGCTTTAATTATATTATGAACTCGCAAGCATTATGGGGAGACTATGATACCATTTCTAGTTTGTCGATATGTGAGTTAGTCCGACCGAAAAATGCTGACTTTGTGACCGTCATTCGCTATCAATGGGACGGGAAACAACGTACATTTGTGATTGATGATGAGCCTGCTCGGGAGCTGATTTCAAATGAGTGACAAGGTTCAGATTTTTAAAGAGGAACCTGGCTTTATGAAGCTGTTTACTCTTTTTAGAGAAAAATATCGCTCACTAGGACGAATTGCCGGCACGGTTAATATTCAATTTTTCTCCTACGAAGAAGTGGAGTCCATCGCGGGATTTTTAGGTCAATCGGTAGACTCACTCCTTGAAAAAGGAAGGGTATCTTTACTTTCCTTTGATAAAGAATTAGCACAAACTGGATTTAAGGACTATTCTCTTATACAACTGCTAGAAGAAGTATTTCAAGAATCAATTATGACGAAATCCGAACAAAGCAGTTTGGAGGAAGCGAAAGAAATGCAGTTTTTCCAAAATTTACGCTCAAGCCATCCTGAAGGAACCTGGTGGTGGGATTGGATCGAGTCTAAGCAACCAGATTCCCGCTGGATCTGGTCACTTTACAGGCAGAACTCAGAGGAGTTAAAGGATAAATTAACAGCCGTTTACAACGCTTTTGAAGTTATTCCTAGTAAAAAGAGCAGGTATGAACGCTTACCCCTCTTTGCCCAAAGAACCACAGGCAACCCGCATTATTTTGATATTGATCAATTTGCTGGGAAATTACTCCTTTATTGCTTGTATATTGATAAACAACATAAGGGAATTCGGGTAGCAGGAATGCCGAAAACAACAGAAGAAATAAATGATTTATTTAGCAATTATGGGCTGATGAGAGATGATTTATGGAGTTTTGTTACTTGCAGGGGATTTTTTGCCGCGGGGGAAAAGGGGCTTAACCCGGTTTGGAATGCTGCTGTTGAAACTGACAGTGTTTTAAATGTTCCTCTGAAAGAGTTACTAAAATCAAACAAAATCTGGCCAGTTAAGGGAAATAAAGTCTGGATTGTTGAAAATTCAAGTGTTTGTTCTACCATCATTGATGAGGTCCCTGAGGCTCCGATCATCTGCACCCATGGCCAATTACGAGCAGCAAGTTGGATTCTATTGGATTTATTGGTAGAATCGGGATGTCAGTTATACTATTCCGGGGACCTGGACCCAGAGGGAATCTTAATTGCCCAAAGGCTGAAAGATCGGTATCAGCATCAGGTCACCTATTGGAGAATGGATCTTGCGTCCTATGAAACAATTATTTCAGATGAAGATATTTCTAACAGGCTTTCAAAAATGGATGCTATCACATCATCAGAACTTAATGAAGTAGTCGATGCTCTAAAAAAGAGAAAAATGGCTGGGTACCAAGAAGGCTTGATTAATGAACTTGTTAATGATATTAGAAGAGAATATTAAATACAAACAGTCTACACTCACTTGAAAGGTCAAGTATAAGTGTGGGCTTTTTTGTTATATGCAGCCCGATCGTATCTACGTCTGAGGTCTTAGTAAAAAATCAAGCTAAAGCGCAATTATGAAAAAACCTGAAAAAAGGTAAGATGAAATCAAGATAAAGTTATGAAAAGGCTCAGTAATCAAATTAAATGAAACAAAGGAGGAAAAATAGCATGAAAAAATTTGGTTTACTTATAGTAGGCGGGATTGCTGCATTTATTTTACTAAAAACCATTGGTCCGATGGTGGGGTTACTTGTCAGTCTAGCGATTCTTTACTTCATTTATAAACAGTTTTTGAAAGCGGAATCTACAGGGTGGAAAGTGGGGTTAATCATAATCGGCTTAATTGTCTTATCAGCAACCATCCACCATATCCCAGCTCTTATCGGGGTAGGGGCAGCTTATGTACTATTTCTTGTTTATAAACAATGGAATAAAAATAAAAAGCCGCCAGTGAACAAAGAGTCCGATCCATATGGAAATTTTGATAAACAATGGAATGAATTAAAAAAATAGCTATGTTAAAAGTTAATGTTTATTTTAGGACTCTGTTGTTTGGAGTGGAAGGCACGAAGACTCCTGCGGGAGTACGGGGCAGGGGAGACCCCGAAGGAGCAAAGCGACGAGGAGGCTCCCCGGCACGCCCGCGGAAAGCGAAGTGCCTGGAACGGAAATCAACAGCCAAGTTTAACACAGCCATAAAAAAATAATCAAAGGGGAAATTGAAAATGGCTAACTTATTGACTAAAATTAAAGATCTCATTATTGCTGATTTGAATGAAACGCGTCAACACAAGGAAAAACAAAGTCCAATCGCTTTACTTAATCAATATCTTCGTGAGTGTGAGCAAGAGACAGAAAATGTTGGTAAACTAGTCGAACGCCAAGCAAGTTTGAAGGAAGAATTTACGCGAGAATATCATCAGGCAACAGAGCGAGCGGAAAAAAGGAAGTACCAAGCAGACATTGCTTCAAACGCTGGTGAAACAGAACTCTACCAATTTGCAGCAAAAGAGCATCAGCAATATGCTGAGCGTGCAGAACGTCTGAAGACATCGCTTGCGCAAGTTTCGGAGCAGTTAAGTGAATTAGAAAGAAAGCACGATGAAATGAAACATAAGTTAAAAGACATGCATCTGCGCCGGATGGAATTAATGGGACGCGAAAATATCACACGGGCTAATCTCAAAATCAATCAAGTTGCAGAATCCAGTTCTGTCCCGGACCAATTTTCATCCAAGTTTAAGGATATTGAAAACTATTTGGAACGATTAGAACAAAAGGTGAACCACTCCTTTTTCCACAGCACAATTGATGCACGAATGGAGCAGTTAGAAAAAGAAAGGGATAAGCTTGACGAACAATCTGTGAATTTAACAAAAGAATAATATGAAAAAGGCAGTGATTTGGGAATCACTGCCTTTTTGTTGAACAGAAAGCACTAGTATAGGTATGAAACTGATTCTCTTACGTATATGTAGTATGAGAATCAATAAGAATTCAATACTCAGAAAGGGGAAATTATTTTGTGGAACTATCCGATTAATGTGAATGGTGCTTTTAATATGTATAGTTACTTTGTCGGAGCGAATCCCACAACGTCAGTCAATCCAACCCCCATTTTTCCAAAAATCAATAAAACCGTCTTTTTAAGTCCGTTCACCTATATTGTCGGCGATGTCACGATTCGTAGTAATACGTTTATTGCCCCATTTGTCAGTATCCGTGCAGATGAAGGGACGCCATTTTATATCGGAAGCAACTGTAATTTACAGGATGGTGTGATCCTGCATGGCTTAAAAAACAAACAGATAGAGATTAATCACAAGAAATACTCGATTTATATTGGGGACGAGGTATCCTGTGCCCACGGGGCGCTGATTCATGGTCCTTGTCAGATTGATCAAAAGGTATTTATTGGATTTAAGTCTATCGTTTATCATGCCAGGATTGGTGAGGGCAGTTTCATTGCCTCCGGAGCCATTGTTACCGGTGGTGTGACACTTAAACCGGGCAGCTTTGTCCCACCTGGAGCTCATGTTGATTCGCAGAAAAAGGCGGATTCCTTATCCCAAGTTCCTAAAAATGAAGTCGAATTTGCCCGTGAGGTCCAGCGGGTAAATCAAGAATTTCCTTCTGCCTATTCGATTGTTTTTGGGGAAAATCGGTGCACATGTGGTTTATCGTATTGATCATATTGAAAATCGTGTTGGATTAAAATTGTACCTTGCAAGAGAAACTTTCGTGTAGAAGGTTTGCATTAATAGGCGGTCTCTGTTATAGTAAGGAAGAATTATTTTTGTTTGTCGGTAGGATAATAAGTGCTAAACTTTCTGTCTTGAAGATCTGAGCAAGGATAGTAACACAATGTGTGCAAAGCACACGAGGAGGAAACAACAAATGGAACAAGGTAAAGTGAAATGGTTTAATGCAGAAAAAGGATTCGGATTCATCGAACGTGAAGCAGGAGACGACGTATTCGTACACTTCTCAGCTATCCAAAGCGAAGGTTTCAAATCTTTAGACGAAGGTCAAGCTGTAACATTTGAAGTAGAACAAGGTCAACGTGGACCCCAAGCTACTAACGTCCGCAAAGCATAATAAGAATCAATAGATATAAAAGACTCTTTTGTAGAGTCTTTTTTTGTGTGTCCAATAAAACATAAAAAAACCCTACTCGGCAGTCGAGTAGGGCTGGTATTAGAATAACGTAAAGCAAATGGTATACAGAGTATAGCACACAATCATAGTAATCCCTAATCTTTTTTACAAAGTTATATTTTCCCATTCCCCCACATACTAATCCCAAGATCACTTTTAACCATATTATTCTTCAATTTTTAAAGGAAAAATTAACTATTTAAAGGTTTTCGAGCCTATTTTGTTGAATTAAAAAGGTAAGGATTTTGGAGTGAGGTGGGAGAATGAACGATATCCAATTAGCGTTTATCGACGAATCAGGTGATTATAGTTTTGATTTTGAAAATAATGAAGTCTCAACCCACTTTATTATCGTAGCTATTCTAGCAAAAGAATCTAGTAAAGAATGGTTAGAACAGGAAGTTGAGCAAGTTCGACAAAAATATTTTTCAACCGAAGTTATGCAATCAGACAAAATCGACAGCCCCCATGTAAGAATTCAACTATTAAATGAACTGAAGGATCTGCCGTTTAATATCTATGCCTACATCGTCGACAAAAGGAAAATTAGAGAAGAGAGCGGCATCATGTTTGAAAAGACGTTTATTAAATACATGAATCGGTTGATATATGATGATTTACAAAGAACCTTTGATCAGCTCGATCTTGTTTTGGTTGAACAGGGATCGAAAGAATTCATGAATGAATTTAAAACCTATATCACCGAAAAAAGTATTCCCGATCTATTTAATTACTCCACCTTTGGATTTAACAACAATTCATCAGAGATTCTCCTTCAATTGGCTAATATAATCGCTGGGACGATTGCAAAAGGGTATAATCAACCCCAGTACTCGGAGCATTATCCACATTTTCATAAAATCATTAAAAAGAAAATCATTGCAATGAATTTATGGCCGCAGAACTATAAAAATTATTTGCATGATTACATATCAAGGAATCAGGACACTCAGTTTGATGAGGTTATTTTTCAACAATCGGTGAATTTAACCATTCATTACCTAGAGAAAAATAAAAACAATGAAGACTTAGATGAAAAAATTAGAATTGATTTTCTCAAGTTTTTGCTATTTAATCTGCGAGAAAACCCAAATGAATATGTCTACACGCAAGAAATTCTCGATAATCTTAATGCTATTCGGGCGAACAAAATCAATCACCATTACTTCAGGTCTAACATCGTCTCCAAGCTCCGGGATAGCGGTCTGTTAATTGCCAGCAGCAATAAGGGCTATAAATTGCCGGTTTGTTTAACAGACGTATACGATTTTGTTAATTTATCCAGCCTAACGATTCACCCGATGATTCAAAGAATATCCAAGTGCCGCAATCAAATTCTATTGGCCACAAACAATGAGATCGATATTCTCGAAAATAATGAATATGAATATCTAAAAAAAATGATAGAGATGGAAAAATTTTTGGTTACGGAATAAAGGTCAGTCCCTGCTAGCAATCGGTAGTAGGGAACTGCCCTTTTTTTACTTTTTTATAAGAGAATTGTAAAATACATCTATTTACCTAATTTACTGAATAGTGCGGATTTGCTAAAATATTACTTAAGTATAAAACTATTCTTAATATATATATAAGATTATTTTGAAATAGTTTTTTCGATAAACAATCCATTGTCCCTCAGATAAATCCAACGATGTAATGAGGAATAGTTACTAGAGATTGAGAACATCATCCAGGAGGGATTCGGTGAGTTTACAAATATTCGATATTTTACAATTAGAAATTATGAAAGACGCTAAAGTGTTATCTGGGGCAAAACTTATTAACAAAACCGATGTTAAATGGGTATCTGCTATCGAAATGCCGGTTGAGAACTTTGTCCGAAAGAATGAATTTGTTTTAACTACAGCGATAGGTTGTGGCCATAATCTTGAGGAATTTGAAAAATTTGTTAAAGATATCATGGATTCCGAAGCATCCGCACTAGCTGTTGCATTAGGACGGCATATTTATGAAATCCCGAGAGAAGTCATTGAAATGGCCGAAAAGAATAATTTTATAATTATTGAAATACCATGGGAAGTCCGTTTTTCGAGTCTAATTGAAGCGGTCATGTTGAGGTTAAATCATGTCTCTAACGAAGAAAATCGGAAATCAGAAAAAGTTCAGCAGGATCTTTTAAATTTAATTTTAAAAGAGGCAGACCTTGCATGTATATCAACCTATTTACATGAGCACCTAGGATTTCCTGTCATTATCACAGATCAAACTGGTACCATTCATGCCCAAAGTAAAGAGATACCGAATTTATTGGAAAACTGGAAGAGGTATGTTGTTAAAGGAATCATCCCTGCTCTGAAGACGGTGTCCTTATCTTCACATGACCCTATGATTCAGAAAATTCAATTGATTAATATAGAAGAGCATTGCATTGTACAACTGCCTGTTATTCAAGTTTCAGAAAATACACAAAATTATCTGTTTGTCATATTGTCGTCTGATATAAATTTGGATTGTTTTTTAACACAAAATACGGTCAATGTCCTCGAGCATGCTGCGACAACAATAGCTCTATGGTTCTCAAGGAAAAATGCAGTAGAAGAAACAAAAATAAAACTCCATGCTTCTTTTATTAACGAGCTAATTAATGGAGAATTTAATTCCTGGGAGCAAGCAAATTCAAGGGCTGAAATTATTGGCTATAATTTGAAACTCCCATATCTATGCATAATTGGAGCTCCAGAAAATTTAAAAGAAATTTTTAAAAAAAGGAAATTAGCCAAAACTGCTTATCAACAATGGGCTGATAGCATGATCCATTACATAAAAGAAGAAATATTCTATGCGGCACAAGCATTAAATAAAGAAGTAATGATTACCTATTATGAGGAGAAACTGTTGGTTTTTCTTGAAATTTCACTAGATAATAAGAATGAAAGTATTACGAACTTTTTAGATCTTGTAGATCGTCGAATGAAGAATTTGCTGCCCAACGTCGTTATTTCTTGGGGGATTGGTAATTATAATGAGGACATTTCCGGTTTTAAAGAAAGTTATCAAAATGCGAAAATTGCCTTAAATATCGGCAGGAATAAAAAAGGGATTGGTCATCGGGTTATGTATGAAAATACCCGTGTCGACCGTCTCCTGTTAAATCTTTTTCAAAATCCTGATATGAAAGAAATCATTATGTCCACCATCGAGCCTCTAGTAGAATATAATATACAGCGGAATCTTGACTTAATAGAAACGATTAGCACATATAACCAATATCAAGGGAATGTAAGTCAAACCGCTAGGGCATTATTTTTACATAGACAATCTTTACTCTACCGTTTACGGAAGATTGAAGAATTGACGGGTCTTTCACTTGTCGATCCTGATGATTTGTTTTTATTAGATTTAAGCATAAAGACATGGAAAATGGGAAGTTAATACCTTAAGCATACGAAGAAAGCCAGCAGCCTTGCTGGCTTTTTTAGATGGAAGTTAATCGTTTATCGTTAAAATTGTATGAAAAGCATACTAACAGTATAGTCAGTTTTGACAATGGAAATCTCTAATAGATGGATTTAGTATCTAAAATATAAATAAATGTTTAGGTTCGGTAGTGTCAAAACTTCTATGAAAAAGTGACCTGAAGTTTTTTTCTTCTCTCTTTTTTGTAGTGGAGGTACCCGCAATCGCTCTTGACAAACACACCAATGGTTTGAGGTTCCTTTAACAAGGGCGA
>NZ_JBHHJU010000043.1:0-33886 GCF_042136325.1 Neobacillus sp. KR4-4 | reverse complement strand
ATAACTAGCTCCTTCCGTAATGTAGCTCTGATTTGGTTATGTTTTTTCCAGTAAACATTCTAACCAAATTAATCTACGATGTTACGAGTAAGGAGCTAGTTTCGTTCATGATAACTCGTCGCTGCGCGCCTGCGGGGTCTCCCCTGCCCCGTCCTCCCGCAGGAGTCTTCGCGCCTTCCACTCCAAACAACAGGGTGCCAAAATCAAAAATAAGCCTTAACATAGACTATATAAAAAAGGCAGGTTCTTTTTAGAAAACCTGGACCTTTTTTATTGTATATGTTAAGCCGCTTTCTGAATCAAAAGCCCTCCATTGCCCTTCTGACTCTTTTACTTGTGAAGAAATCGGTACGGCAAGAAAATAAAAATCATCAAAATAAAAGCGGATATGTGTCCCATCTGGACAAAACTGTACTTTTTTTACTACTTTCTTTACTGCAGGTGCTTGGTCTCCACCTTCAGCATCTTGAATGGCTACCTCAATTGGTACTCCAACAAACTGGCGCACATCTTCTAACTTAATGAGTTCCACAGCTGTTACATCCTCTCTTCACAGGATAGATGAACATCTTATATCCTTGCAGATACTCCCAAAACTTCTTACCTGCGTGTTCTTCGATAAATTGAATCGTTTCATCTTCAGAACCCCAGTCACTCATTCCTTTGATTTCTGCAATAACCATCTCAGCCCCATCAATGGTTTTTTCTTCAAGAAACCAATTTAGACGTTTTTTCGCAAACGTATTCTTTAACAATGAGTCAACTTCAGCTGTAAAATTGCCTGCTGACGGACGGACAAAACAAAAATCAATATACGTCTCACTAGTCATTGACATTCACACCTTTTTTATAGATAAGGAATGCGATTGGGAATAAAATCACGTTGATCACCGCGGCTATGATCGTATTGGTATAATTTTCATAAAAATATTGATGGACCATATATTGAGTAAAGATAATATTTAACATCAAAACCGCTAAAAGAAAGACGACAGGCAGGTAACTACGCTTCATAACGTTTCACCCCCACGGCGTAAACTGCACCGTTTTCCACTTTTACATATATTTCAGGAAGCGGACGTCGCGGCGGCCCTGCGATTGGCGCACCCGTTTCTACATCAAATTTTCCGTGGTGGCAAGGGCAAAGCATTTCTCCTTCATCCTTTTTCCAAAATACAGGACATCTTAAGTGAGTACACGCATTTTGGTAGGCTACATATTTATTTTCAGATAATCGAATTAAGATTGCACTGTCATGTTCACCAGGAAAGGCAAAGTCAACTGCATCTCCTACAGGTAAAGAATTAACATTAGTAATTTTTTGCTTTGGATATTTTTTATCTCCCAAACCAGTTAATTCTTTTGCAGCTAATGCTCCCCATGGAAGAGAGGAAACAGCAAATACTCCTGCTGCTCCAACTAATGTTTTCATAAAGCCGCGCCGGTCTAATTTTCTTTCATTGTTGCGGTTAATATTATGGGTATAATTATCTTCATTGAACGGGATTTTATTATTTTTTTCTGTCATGTTCATCCCTCCTAAAACAGTTTCGTGACGCCCTGCAGAATACCAGGCAGGTTCACTCTTACATTGGTTTCGCCTTCTAAATAAGGCATACTAGTAACCCATTTTCCATTATCCAGGTTAAATTGCTTTTGTTTCGCTTCTATCTCTTCATCTGTCAGCCATTGTAATGTATTCGATGGACATACGCTCGCACACATTGGCGGAATGCCGTCCTTTGTCCGGTCAATACAAAGATCACACTTGTACATTAAATTTTGCTCTGTATCAAACTTCGGTATTCCATATGGACACGCAATGGTACAGTTCTGGCAGCCAATACACTTTTCCACAAGAGCCGATAGCACGGCACCTGTTTCATGTATTTGAATGGCTTGGGCTGGACAACTTCTAGCACATGCCGGATTTACGCAGTGCAGGCACATAAGAGGCATGGTTTGACGGTTAACAAGCGGGTTCACATCGTAAACATAGTTACGGTTACGTTCTTCATGCCCGCCGCACTGTGTACAAGCCGCCAAACATGAACGGCACCCTATACAGTTTTCAAGTTCAAGATATAGCCTCTTTTTCATTTACTGCACCTTCTTCATTTCTAGTTTTTCAATCTGAGCGGCACACGCTTTAAATTCCGGCATCCGTGACATCGGGTCAAGCGCTGGAATGGTTAATAGGTTAATAGATTTCTCGTGGCCAAAATGGTACGGAACAAATACGGTATCTTTTCGAATCGCTTCTGTGATTTTCACTTTATAATCAGCCTCTCCTCTACGTGTAAAGAGGCGTACGAATTCTTCATGTTCAATCTTATATTTTGCAGCTGTTTCTGGATGTACTTCCACATAAGGCTCTGGGCACATATCCCGTAAAAACTGAATGCGGCGAGTTTGATTCCCAGAAAGATAATGGTAGACAACACGTCCGGTTGTTAAGCGTAATGGATACTCCGCGCACGGCTCTTCAGCTGGCGGACGGTATGGTAAGGCACAAATTTTTGCTTTACCATCTGGATGGTAGAATTTTTTATCTAGGAACATATGCGGTGTTCCTGGATCGTTTTCATCTTTACAAGGCCAGAACACACCATCTTGCTTGTCGATCTTATCCCATGTTGCCCCGTAATAGTCGGCATAACCGCCCTTAGATGCAAGACGGAATTCATCAGCCACATCTCTCGCTGTTTTCAAGTGGGAGAAATACTTGCCTCTGCCAAGATACTCTGCTAACTCTGCTTGAATCTGCCAATCCGGCTTTGATTCACCAACTGGTTCTTGTGCTTTATTGATTTTAATAATCCGGCCTTCTAAATTAGTTACCGTTCCTTCATCCTCTGACCATGTAACGGTTGGAAGGATGACATCTGCAAATTCTGCGGATTCGGAAAGATAGAAGTCAGCACAAACCATAAAGTCTAAGCCTTTTAAAGCTTTGCGGACAAAGTTTAAGTTTGGCGCGGATACTGCTGGGTTGGAGCAGAGCAAATACAAACCTCTGATTGTTTTTTCCTCCATTAGTTCGAACATTTCATAGGCAGAAACACCAGGCTGCGGCATTTCTTCAGGGGTAATTCCCCAAACCTTGCATACTTCTTCTACATGCTTCGGATTGGTGATTTTACGATAACCTGGAAGCAAATCTGATTTTTGACCATGCTCACGCCCGCCTTGACCATTACCCTGCCCTGTAAATGTTGCTACACCCGCTTTTGGGCGGCCAATTTTCCCTGTAACTAAGGCCATATTGGTGTAGGCTGATACATTATCAACACCTTTTTGCTGCTGTTCAATACCACGCGCAAACATGACAATGGCATTTGGTGCTTTTCCGTAGATTTCAGCCGCACGAATAATTTTTTCCGGAGCCACCCCAGTCAGTTCACTTGTATATTCTGGTGTAAATTCTTTCACCAATTCTTTGGTTTCTTCAAAACCATTTGTATGATTGTTAACGAATTCTTCATCTGCATACCCGTTTTGAATAAGTAAATTGAGAATACCATTTGCTAAGGCAAGGTCTGTTCCAGGACGTAAATCCAAGTGAACATCCGCTCTTCTTGCAATAGGGGTTTCTCGTGGGTCAGCTACAATTAAGTAACCTCCTCTTTCCTGAACAGCCCATATTCTGAACATAGAGGTTGGATGACACTCAGCCGTATTGCTTCCAGCGATGAACAAGCAATCTGTTTCATGGAGATCTGTCCATGGTAATGTGGAACCCCGGTCAACTCCAAAAGAGCGAAGGAATCCACCGGCTGCACTTGACATACAAAAGCGGCCGTTATAATCAATATAGCGTGTTTGCAATCCAACCCTAGCAAACTTCCCTGTCAAATAACACTTTTCATTTGTCATCGACACACCACTGAATACTGACAATGTATCTTTTCCGTATTTACTTTGAAGCTCCGCGAACTTCTTAGCAATTAAGCTGTAGGCTTCATCCCAGCTGGCTTCACGAAAGCCTTCTTTTGTACCCTTAAGTGATGCATCATCGCGGATTAATGGTTTTAAAATCCGATCATCATGGTTGGTTTGCTGGTAAGCTGTAACCCCTTTAGGGCACATTTTTCCGACGTTAACCGGCCAATCATACCGTGGTTCCACACCGATGATTGTATTTGTTTTTGTATTGACACGCAGGTTCATTCCACATTGCATCCCACAGTAGCTGCAGTGAGTTTTTACGAGCGTTTCATTTGGATGACGAAGATTTTCTATTTCTTTAAAAAATTTATCCCTTTGCATTCTGGTTTGCCTCCTTGACCTTAACTTGATGTGTTGCGAAGCCTGAGAATCTTGAGATTCTATATTTTCTGCGGCAAGGCAGACATAGTTCTGCAAGATTAAAACCATCCTGCATATTAAATTCCATTTCATTGACACCTAAAACTTGAATGACATCATTCGATTGTTCCACTGATACAAAATGATCTCCGCATACTTTACATTCCTTCATATGCTGTTCTCCATAATGTTCTCGGTAATTTCTTGCAAATACACTCATTGGACGGAAAGGAATATGAGCAAGTTTTCCGAATGGCAGGTAAATGAGTGTCACAATCACTGAAAATTGATGAATTAGTGACATTTGCGGCTGCATCCAGCCATGCAAGAATACGTTTTGAACTGTTAATAAAAGGCCAGTAACGGAAATAAACAATAATAGATACAGCGGTAAGAAATCGTACATAAACTTCTGTTCGGCTCTGGCTTGCATGTTTTTTAAGCGGCGGTTTAGAGCCATGCTTACTCCTGCTGTAACCATGATTGCAGCAATATTAAGTGCATTATAGGATAACCAAGCGATGATTCCATCTGCTTTGACGTTCATTACATTCATTCCAAATAACACGATGGTATAGTAGCCATTGTCTTCCATTGTAAAATACATCCAGCTGAACACGAGCGGGAAAGTCACCAAGCACGCAAGGACACATCCCCAGCCGATTAAAATGTGCTGCACCCAGCGGTACATTCCACGATTCCGGATGAAATCATAAATAGCCAAATGATTTACAGCAGTTTTAGGTGTACTTTTTCGAAATAATAGTTTTAAGCCTTTTTTGATAAAAATTTTGGTAGGCGGTCTTTCTCCCCAGGCAATAAAGCGGTAGAAAAATCCCCCGATAAATACAATGGTTCCTACCATATATCCATAAAGATTCAAGTCAACATGTGTAAACATTCTTGTACCGATAAACGTTAAGATCGCAAGTCCAACAACCGTCAGAAACATTGATTTAGCAAAATGAGATGCAAATGCATCATTGACTGATCTCTCTTGTTTTTTAGTCATTGAAATATTAGCTTCCATTGGAGTTCCTCCTAAATAAAAATAACACTGCCGTTTTTCATACTCTAATTGTAAGAAAAACGGCAGTGTTATTTATATCAGGGATTTCCCCCATTATGGGGGAAAAAAACCCCTAGAAACGTTATTTTAGACAAATGTCTGTCACAAATGTCTTAATATCCTCGAAGATACTTTTTTCTCCAAGAATATAACAGTACACCAAAACCTAAGGTTATTTGCAATGAGAAAAGTAAAGCATCCCAAAATGGAAAAGTGGCAGGGCCTTCTAAAAAACCAGGTAAAACCTTTTTAAAAGCAAACCATAATTGTGGAATATAGAAGATTGCATAGACAGCAAAAGTCAAAATTACTCCAATAAAATAGAAAATGGAATACAAAAGAATAGTCCTTTGCTCTCCCGGGAATACATCATTTTCTGATACATTTGATTTTACAAACCTTAACCTCTTGAATATCAAGTGCTGAGCATTCTCCATTAAGTTATAGCATCCTGATACATTTTCAAAAACATAATACAAATCAGTCTTCATATACACACAGAATTGATAAAACAACCGGATAAATGTGTCCAATACAATAAGATTCATGATCCCCTGTAAAATCCCTAGCCCTTCTGATACAAAAAGCTGACTAATCAAGGCAATAGAAAGGACTACTGTATCAAAACAAGTTCCCGCTAAAAATAAAACATTTCGATCTTTTGATGATAATTTCCAAACAGAGGACATATCCGTTTCAAGAACAACTAAAAATAAACGATGGCCTATCTCTAATTTAGTCGGGAGATTATGGGCTCTCATAGCTAAAATATGTCCAAACTCATGAATTAACACTAAACAAAATGTTATACCAAGCCATGCGGGAATATTAAAAACCATATATTTAAAAATAAATAGGTCCTTATATTGAGGAACAAGGCTAGGATGAGATAATAAAAGGGTTAAATTGAAAATGAATACTCCTACATAGAAAAACAACGCGGCCTTATTAAAAAAGAATTTCCCCATCTTAGGTGAAATCCATAAATATCCTAATCTTTCTTGATTCATTTCTTTTGAAGAAACCACTTCACCGTCAATTTCAGCAATCAAATTTAAATCTAGAAGCTGTTCAGCAAAAAGAATTAAATTAACTTCTTCATTAGGATATTTGTCTCTCAGTTGCCTTTCGATTACCTCTAATGACTCTCCATTGTTGAGAAGATGAATTGCAGCAACAGAAACCTCTGGCATCTCAAAAAACTCACCAGTAGTTTTATCTTCAATGATGTAATGTTTTTTATCCTTGCGAATAAAGATTGGAACCAATAATAGTCTTGAGGTGAGGGCAACACTCATTTGAACACCCTTAATCTTGTGAATTTTTATAAAAGAAGGATGCATAGTTTTCCACTAGCATCCCCACTCAATTCTAGATATTTATAAAAACCAGCACCACCAACAAGATCCGGTCGCTTTAACTTTTTTAAGTTTACGAATTTTCATCTTCGTGCCTCCTTTGTATTAGCTTAAAGCCTCATTTATTTTGATATGGCCTATTCCTAGGTCTTGGTTGGATGTATTATGAATTTTACTCCATTTAGGAAATACTTTTTGAAACTCTTTTACAAGGTCCGGATCAAACTGATTTCCTTTACCCTCCAAAATTCGCTTATAAGCTTCATCAATGGTCAATGCCGATCTGTAGGATCTAGTTGAGGTCATTGCATCAAATGCATCAGCTATTGCTGCTATTCTTGCAAGATATGGTATTTCTTCACCCTTTAGTTGATCAGGATACCCTCTACCATCCCACCTTTCATGATGAGAACGAATTACCTCAATACTGTTATCTAACCCAACTACTTTCGAGACTGCTTCTGCACCCACGTTTGTGTGAGACTTGATGATTTCATATTCTTCTTTTGTAAGACTTGTCGGCTTCATCAATATCTGGTCTGGGATATGAATTTTACCAATATCATGCAGTAAACAAGCATAGTTAAATGACTTTAACTCTTCGTCTCTAAATTTCCCTGTTTCTTTTGCCAGCACTAATGCATAACTTGCTACTCTTTCACTATGTCCTCGAGTATACGGATCCTTCAACTCAAGAGTAGCAATAACACCCTTAACTATACCTATTAACTGTTGATCATAAGAAGTTTTCACTGCTTTAACATATGATTTGAATCTGTATAGCAAGATAAAAGAAAAAATTGAAAGTATAGCTACCAAAACAATTCCTAATAATACAATAGGTGCTTTAATGATTAAACCTACAGCAACATATTTTATTATCAACCCTATTGAAACAACCTTTACAAATCTTGTGCTTACAAATATAGGTGATAATAAAAGCCAATAGATTTCAACTGCATTACCACTCTGATAATCATTCGGAATACCATAAAATGTAAAAACATCATTAAGAAATGTTAGTGTAGTATAACTAATAAAATAAATATATTTTATCAAATGTTGTTTTTGTTTTTTATTTAAATAAATCGCTGCTGGTATTAAAGCAAACATGAACAGATATACCCAGAAAAGGAATCTATCTGGCGTATCATTTTTTAATTCAGGAATATAACGCGCAATAGCTTTATAAATAATATCAAAGGAAATTGATATTATATAAAATAATATTAAAAACCATTTTAACGTTCGACTTTCTTCATTTCTTATATTAGGATCAACTAGTTGTTTTTTCATAATTTCTACCTCATACAAAGGATAAATAGCTTCTTTTTCGACAACATATTCGAAATTTTATAAAGGACCGCCAATTATTCCACAAAAAACATCATTTCTTTAATTATAAATCATTTAGTTTAATAGAAATAGATAAAAGAAGAATGATTTATGTATAAAAAAGAAATATTTTTGAATAAAATGTTGAATGTTATTTACTTTCTTTGTCGATGGATTATTGGTAAAACCACTTCAACCCTAGTCCCTTTTCCTAGTTCACTACTGATATTAAGCTCACCTAAATGCTCCTTGATGATCTGATTGGTAACCATTAAACCTAGACCAGTTCCACTTGATTTCGTAGTAAAAAAAGGTTCGCCTATATTAAGGATGTTTTCATCAGGAATGCCACATCCTTCATCTTTAATTGAAACAGACATTTTTGTTTTTTCTAAAACATTAACTTTTATTTTTATCCTTCCACTTTCATGCATTGATTCAATGGCATTTTTAATTAGATTAATAAATACCTGCTTCAATTGTTTCTCATCGCAATCCAGAGGTGGGAGCGGCCCTGCCATTGTAGTTTCAACAATTACTCCTTGTCTCTCTGCTTGTTGTTGAGTAATAGATAATGTATATGCAATGATTTCCTCAATACTTGCTTTTTCAAAATGGATAACCCGTGGTTTCCCAATGTACATCAAGTCATTAACAATGGAATTAATCCGATCAATTTCCTGAATCATAATTGGGTAATAATCATTTGTGTTTGGGTACCGCTCTTGCTGTAATTGTGTAAATCCACGTAATGAAGATAAAGGATTACGAATTTCATGACCAATTGCTGCAGCCATTTGCCCAATGACAGCAAGCTTCTCTTTCTGACGAAGCTCATCGTAAACCTTTGTTAAAGAATTAATATAAGAATAAAAACGGATTAATAAAATATACGCTAATGCCGAGATAGTAATATAGATAAGGACTGGCATTAAAACATTTAGGTCTCCTAATATCAGCCCTAATAGTAAATCCTTACCAATCAAACCTATGGTAACTGTCCAAAAGTATCTTTTATTCACAAAAATTGGAGTAAAGAGAATTAATAAAACTTCGACTATATTTCCTGTTGCAAAATGTTCGGTAGACCCCATATACCTCACTAGATTGTCCATAATATCAATAATTAGAAAACTAATAATGTATAAATATTTAACAATATAGATGTTCCCTGCTTTTATATAATAAATAGCTAGAATTAAAACTCCTACTAATAGTAAATACACCCATATTCCTAGCCCACCCCTCAAATCATTAAGAGATGCTCCATTGAAATAAGGACGAAAATAATAATAGAATATATCCCAAGAAAAAAATATTAAATTAAACAACCATAAAAATAGAACACTTGCCTTCTTTTCTTCAAAAATGAGCTTAGTAGTCTGGATGCCTTCTTTCATGTCGTTTCTCCTTAAATAAGATTCACATTAAAAGTTGGAATAAGAATCATTCTCCTATTTTATCATCTTTCTTTCGCTTAATTGTCATCAATTTTGTAAAATCGATGAATTTCGACATATTTCGATAGGAACCTCATAAAAAAAGGACTTACTCTAGGTAAGCCCTTCTACTTTTTATCATTAGCTAACTTTTTTCATTTGTTCTACAGTCTTATTCAAAGTTGAATGTTTACGTCCATATCCAAAATAGACGAGTAATCCAATTACCAACCACACTCCAAAACTAATCCACGTTGTTTTTGGCAGTTGAAGCGCTAAGTATCCACAGAATACAAAGGCTAGAATCGGAATATATGGTACAAACGGAACACGGAATCCAGTTTTTGGTGCTTGCTTATTTTTCCGGAGAAATAGAATTCCTACTGACACCGTCATAAAGGCAAATAACGTTCCGATGTTTGTTAACTCTGCCAGTTTATTCAATGGAATGAATCCAGCAAAAATCGAAACTAGTAAACAAGTAATCCATGAATTCGCCATTGGTGTCTTCTTCTTCTTATCAACCTTAGAAAATACTTTTGGTAAGAGGCCATCACGGCTGATTGCATAAAATAAACGAGATTGTCCATAAAGCATAACCAATAATACAGTGGTGATACCTGCAATCGCACCTAATGAAATAAAACCTGCTACCCAATCCTGATGAATATAATTAAGGGCAAATGCTACAGGATTTTTCACACCTAATTCTTGATACGGAACAATACCAGTTAAAATTCCAGAAACAATGATATATAACACGGTACAAACTAGTAAGGATGCAATAATTCCGATTGGCATATTCTTTTGCGGATTTTTTACTTCTTCAGCTGCAGTCGCAACAGCATCAAAACCGATATAAGCAAAAAATACCGTTGCTGCACCAGCTGTCACACCTGAGAAACCAAATGGCATAAATGGTGTCCAGTTTGCAGGCTTTACATACCAAGCACCTACACCAATAAACAATAACACTACTGCTAGTTTTATAATTACCATTATCGTATTAAATCGTGCGGATTTCTTAACACCCTGTGTAAGTAGTAATGTAAGAATTAGTACGATGAGGATTGCCGGGACATCGATAAATGTCCCGTTTGCCGGATCATACGCACTAGTTAATGTTTTAGGAAAATGAATACCAAACCCTTCAAGCAAACCTTGTAAATAGCCAGACCATCCACTGGCAACCGCAGAGCAAGCTAATCCATATTCTAAGATTAAATCCCATCCCAATATCCAGGCAATGATCTCACCAAATGTTGCATAACTATAGGTATATGCACTTCCCGATACTGGAACCGCAGAAGCAAATTCCGCATAACAAAGGGCGGCAAAGACACAAGCTAGTCCTGATAAGATAAAAGATAAAATAAGTGCTGGCCCTGCATGTTCTGCGGCAGCAACCCCTGTTAGTACAAATATTCCTGTTCCTATAATAGCCCCAATTCCAAGCATGGATAAATCAAATGCCCCTAAATCTTTCTTTAAGACTACATCTTTTTGTCCAGCTTCTTGAATGAGGTCCTGAATTGATTTTTTTCTAAATAAATTCATTAGTTAAACCTCCATATTTTATGTCTGAATGTTCTGAAAAAATATTCCGCATAATATTGTGTATCAAAATATAAAAATTATATATCGAAATAATATAATTAATTTTGTAAAAAAGCAATATTTTTTGAAAAATATAATTATTTGAAAATAATACCATGTGAAATACAACGCTTCCTTCCCTGTTCTTATATCAGAGCTAAAAGTTTCTACTATATAGATATAATAAATTAAATTTCCTTCTACTTTATTTACACAAAAAAAAACCGATGACTTCGAAATTTTACGAATTCATCGGTTTGATTTTGTTTAAGCAATTTTACTTTCGAGCTTGGTTCGAGGTGAATTCCACATACTAATCCATTTCTTTATTGCTGTGATCATAATAATCATACCCAGCATTAACATAATGATCGACAATACCCCATTTAAAACACTATAACCCGCGGCTGCCTGATTGAGGTAAACATTTTTCACCATCCAGTAACCAGCATAGTTTACAGTAACAAAGAGATACGCTAACGGGATCAAGCAGGTAAGCATATAACGGCGTTTATCTGCAATACTCAATATCACTGTCGCACCGACAATTAGACCAATCGATGCCATTAGTTGATTGGAAACACCAAATAATGCCCAAACAGAACCAATATCCCCTGAGAAAAGAAGGTATCCCCACATAAAACAGGCTAACGCACTAGCAAATATAGATCCTGGCAGCCAATCTGTCTTCTTCAGTGGCTTATAGAACTCCCCGAAAAAGTCTTGGATTAAATAACGAGCAACACGAGTTCCTGAGTCGATGGCAGTTAGAATAAATACCGCTTCAAACATAATAACAAACTGGAAGAAGTATGATGATAGTTTTGCAAACCACGGAATGCCCGTGAAGATATACGTCATACCTACCGCTAAGGTTACGGCACCACCTGTTCGGCCTTCAAGATTAATCCCAATTTCATCAGCAAGTTTTGGCAGTTCCTGTACCTGCATACCAAGTGTCTTAAATACTTCTGGTGTCGAGTTAATGGCAAAGTAATCTGCAGGCTGAAGAGCTGTTGCCGCAATCAAAGCCATAATACCAACCACACACTCTACTAGCATCGCACCAAAACCAACAACCTTAATATCAGACCAACGATCAAGCATTTTTGGTGTAGTTCCCGAACCTACGAAAGCATGGAAACCAGAGATCGCCCCACAAGCAATGGTGATGGAGATAAACGGCCAAACAGGTCCGCCTAGTACTGGTCCGCCGCCTGATGTAAATTTTGTGAAAGCTGGCATCTCAATTGCGGGATTAATAATAAATACCCCGATGATTAAGGCAATAAATACACCAATTTTCATAAAGCTGCTTAAGTAATCACGTGGTGCCAGTAATAACCATACTGGTAAGGCTGCTGCAAAAAACGCATAAATCGGTAGAATAATAGCTAATGTTTTTGTATCTAGTGTCAGCCAATCACCTAATACCGTACCTTGAATGGACGGACCAACAAATACCCCAACCATTACGAGAATAAATCCGACGGTGGATGTTAATTTTAAGTTGCCAGTTTTTTTATAAGCAATTCCTACCAACATCGCAATTGGAATGGTTATTCCCACTGAGAATGTTCCCCATGGATTGTGTTCAAGTGCATGAAGAACAACCATAGAAAGACCTGCCATTGTGATCGTAATGATAAAAAGCATCGCAAGTCCCGTACAAAAACCCGCCACAGGCCCCAGTTCGTCTTTCGCAACTTCAGATAAGGATTTTCCCTTTTTCCTCATCGATGCAAATAGGACAACGGCATCATGGACTGCTCCGCCAATCACTGCCCCAATTAAAAGCCATAATAAACCAGGCAAGTATCCAAATTGTGCTGCAAGGATGGGACCAACAAGTGGTCCTGCTGCAGCGATGGCGGCAAAGTGATGACCAAATGTTACCCACTTATTGGTTGGAACATAGTCCTTTCCGTCGTTTAATTCATGTGCCGGTGTCGGCTTTGAATCATCTAATTTTAATACCTTTGCTGCCATGAATGTTCCGTATAAGCGATAGGCAATCATTAAAATACAAATGGAGCCGATTACAATTGAAACCGCATTCATTTAATTTCATCCCCCTACATCCTTTTTCTCTTATCACCATCATACCGAAAGAAAACGTTAACATATGGTTTTCATCCTAAAATGCAAGTTTTTAAGGATGAAAAACAAGAATAATAGAATGAAATGCAAAAAACAGCTTCTTAAAAACCAAGAAGCTGCTTTAACTCTTTTGTATAGGTTCTGCTTACTGGAACCTTTTCTCCATCCTTCATAATTAAATTGTAGGTAGAATTAAACCATGGCTCAATCTCGACAATGGCATCCACATTAACTAAATAAGCGCGGTGGACACGAATGATGGATGAATGCTTCAACTTCCTTTCGAAAGTGACCAGCGAATCACTGACAGAGTATTTTGTATTCTCTAGTGCAATGACTGTTTTCCCCTCATTTGTACCAATATAGTGTATGTCACTAATGTTTACGATTACAATTTTTTCATCAATTGTAATCGCGAGCTTTTCTGGCCTTTCGTTTCCAAAATTTTGTCTCTGAGTAAAAATAGGAATTGCTTGTTTGTGATTTTCTATTAGCTTATACAACTTCTCAATCGTTTGTAAGACTCTCTTTTCTTCAAAAGGTTTTAAGATATAGTCAACAGCATTTAACTCAAAAGCTTGCAGGGCATATTCGTCAAATGCCGTCGCAAAGACAATGAATGGAGGATGATCAAGTCTATTTATATGGGCAGCAATTTCGATACCACTTTCATCAGCGAGCTGGATATCTAAAAATATCACATCCAGGTCGAGGTTACTTATTTTTTCTAACGCGCTTTCAACACCATCCGATTCCCCAACGATCTCAATTTGTTTACTTCGTTTGAGAAGATAGACCAATTCATCTCTTGCTAACGGTTCATCATCCACAACAAAGGCCTTTAACAACATCCTCACCCCTCTTTTTGTTGTTGTGTTAACGGTAGTGTAATTGATACTTTCGTTCCTAAATTCAAGTTGCTTTCTATTTGAAAGGAAGCAGTTTGACCATAAATTTCTTCGATTCGTTTTTTGATATTCCAAAGTGCTGTTCCTGTTCCAGCCGAAGAATCTACTGTTTGGTTTCCCAGGGTACCAAGCAGTTCTGCTGAGATTCCTTTCCCATTATCTTCAGTAAGCAGGACCATGTTCTCCCCTTCCTGAAAGGCTCGGACCAGTACTGTCCCGTTCTTTGCTTTTGGAAATGCATAACGAATTGCATTTTCCACTAATGGCTGAAGAGTAAATGGTGGAACGAGCACCCTTTTTAATGCTGGTGCAATATCTAATTCAACATGATAACGGTCTGGAAAGCGTGCTTGTTCAATCGTTAGGTAAGCTTCAACATGTTCAAGTTCCTTTTCAAGCGGTATGAGCATTTGCCTAGCCCCCTGAAGATTACTTCGGAAGAAGGTACTAAGTTTGATTAATAAACTCCTGGCTTTATCCGCATCTGTTCGAATTAGGCTTGAAATGGTATTAATGGCGTTAAATAAGAAATGTGGATGGACTTGTGCTTGCAATGCCTTGATTTCCGCATCTTTTAATAATCTTCTCTGTATTTCCAACTCAGCCATTTCTAATTGGACTGAAAATAGGTTGCTCAAACCCTCTGCCAGCTCTTGTTCAACCCGGTCAAGTTTACTAGAATCAGTGAAATACAACTTCAATGTCCCTACTGTTTTACCATGAACCTTAAGTGGTAATACAATAGCAGCCTGCAAAGGGCAGTGTGGATCAAAACATTGAATTTCGTGCGCAGACTTTGCAATCGTGATTCTACCTTGTTCCAGCACCGTTTTAGTTAATTCCGTCGCCATGTTTCCTGAAGGAATATGATGATCTGAGCCTGTACCCACATGGGCAAGGACATGGGTCTGGTCTGTAATTGAAATAGCATCGGCATTGGTCCAATTAAGAATAATCTCAGCTGCCTTTGTACACGAATCTACATTTAAGCCCTGTCTGAAGAAGGGCAGTGTTTGATTAGCAATATACAATGCTTTATGTGTTTGAAGTGCTCTCATTCGCTCTTGCTCTTGGAGAATCTCCTGTATAATTAGTACAAAAAGAAGGGTCCCGAAGCCATTAATCGCAATCATTGGGAGGGCAATAACCTCAACTAGATTCACAGCCTCGTTAATGGGGCGTGCTATTAAAAGAATAATTCCCATTTGGGCACATTCCATGAATATTCCCATGATTACGGCCTTCCAGGGAGAATTTCCTTCTTGAATCTTAAAACGTTTGCTTAAAAAGCCTGTGACAACTCCCGCCATAAGCGTAGATAAGGCACATGCCTCAGCTGTAAACCCTCCTAAAGTCAAACGATGGATGCCAGCAATTAAGCCGACCCCAATACCAACAATCGGTCCGCCAAGTAATCCACCAATTGTCACTCCCATAATTCTGGTATTAGCAATGGCACTTTCATTATCCATATTTGTCAGCCAGTCCTGGGAGGTAATCGTCCCATGTCCTATCTCTACACCTGTATAGTTGCTTATGACTCCGAAAGCACCGAAAATTGCAATCATCGCTGCTTTAGGGGCAAGTCCATGTTCATTATTTATAATTTGACGGAATGATTTCATCCGTGAGAGAAGAAACGCTACTATGATAAGAATACCAACACGTTCAAGCATGAGAGGCAATAATTCGATCATGGTACCTCACCTTTCATCAATACTTCCCTACTACTATACCAAAAAATAAACCAATCTTCTCTATCGTGTTTTCCCCGTAAAACTCCCATAATAAATATAACATTTTCGATCTTCATCGATCTCTCTTGAATCTAGGTTGAATTCCAACCATTTTCCATCTCTTTGGATGTAAATAAAATCGGAATGAAGAAGAGTCAGCACTTCTTCATGATTCCACACTTCCTTTTGCTCGATAAGAACGGACCCGGTTCTTTGAAGCTCCCTCACCTCAAAACCTATATGTGAATAATTTTTCTCCGTGACATCCGTATAGGCATTTTCTTTTTTTACATAAAGGACAGTCGTTCCATCAGGATCGATGGCAGTGGCTGTCACCAGATACGTTTCACCTTCTTTCACAAAGTATTCACACGACATTCTTGCTACAGCTTCGCTCACCGTCAAGTGTTGATAATTCCAAAGGGCAGGAAACTTTTGATATTCGTCATCCTTTCGGTATTCCAACCTCAAATTTCATCACGCTTTCTTTTTCTTTTCATTTTACCATTGTTTTCCCAACGTTTGCTTTTATAATTAGATTATCAATTAAAAAGAGGAGCGTGAAAAAGTGAAGAAAACCCAATGGTTAGTGACCGGTGTCATCACTTCCCTCATAGCCGGCACCCTTTCTGGCTGCTCAAGCGATCGCCCGCCCAAGCCAGACGATAGCACTTGCCGAGACTGGGACTGGGACGATGATCAAGGAGTTTGGGAATGTGATGATACCCATTCGTCCCATTATGGTCATTATTTTTATGGAGGAAGTTATTTTCGCAATAAATCATCACTCTTGAAATCCTCTGCTTATAAGTCCTACAAATCCTCATCAAGCTTTAAAGGTGGTTTCGGAAGTGGTTCTAAGGGTGGATTTGGAGGATAAATATGTCGCAGTATTCACTGAAAAGAAGAAGTTTTTATTCGCATTTTCCTACCTTTTGGTCTGATTTATACGAAGGCGAGTACAGCTTATATCACATTTATTCTATTTCTGATGAGACCACGAAGCTTTTACATGAGGCGACGGAGCGAATGGGCCACGTTTATTTCAAAACAGCCCAACTATTACGGCGTCTAACAGATGAACAGCTCCTTGAATTTGGGTTTCCTCCGGCCAGTCTCCCATATTTGAGGTGTAAAAATCTCTATCCTGAAACGGTTATTGGCAGATTCGACTTTGTGTTGACCGAGGATGGCTTGAAATTATTGGAATTCAACAGTGATACACCGACGTTTATTGTCGAATGTTTTCATATGAACAGACATGTGTGCAAAGAATTTGGTTACTTAGAGCCAAATGGCGGCGGAGAGCGACTGCTTTCGTCTGGAATTACACGTGCGGTGCTTGAAGCATCGAAAGGAAAACGAAACCCAAATATTGTGTTCACAGCCCATTCCGACCACATCGAGGACTGGAATACCACTCAATATTTAAGCAAATTATGTCAGGTTCCTAATCAGACTATACCATTGTCAGCGCTGCGGATAATGGATGGAATTCTTGTTGATGAGGAGGGTATTCCAATTGATGTATTGTATCGCCAAACCTATCCACTTGAACATCTGGTTAACGATCGGGACCCAAGAACAGGAGATTCAGTTGGAATTGAATTGTTACAATTGGTAAAAGACGGGAAATTATCTTTATTAAATCCTGTTTCTGCCTTTTTGTTGCAGCCCAAGTCAATCCAATGCTTAATTTGGGGGCTAGCAGAACAGGGTGCCTATTTTACACCGGAAGAGCAGGCTTGGATTAAGGAATATATGCTTCCGACGTACTTTGAAGCAGAGGCATTTTTCGGGCAGAGCGCTTATGTTCAAAAACCGACGTTCGGCAGAGAAGGCGACACGGTAACGATATGGGACCAACATGCCAATGTTACTGCTCAAAACTCATTCCAAACCTATAAAGAGGAAGTTTCAGTTTTTCAACAATATGTCCCTCTCCCTACTGTTACTTTGGAAACAGAAAAGGGAATGGAGGAACTTTCATTAGTATTCGGATCTTTTCTAATTGCTGGTAAAGCCAGTTGTATCGGTATTCGGGCTGGCGGAAAAATTACAGGAAATGAATCTTACTTTTTACCAGTAGGAATTCAAAAACAGGGGGAATGTAAATGACAAATTTCTTATTATATTTAGCCGTCTCAATTGGTCTTTTATTCGTAGGACTGATTCTTATGGAAGTAACCACCAAGGTTAAGGAGTTTTCCTTAATGGCAAAGGGAAATAAGGCAGCAAGTTATGTCCTTGGGGGAAGACTTCTTGGGCTTGCTATTGTCTTGTATTCTACTGCTGCTAATTCCATTTCACTTATGGATATGGCGGTATGGGGAGGAATCGGAATTCTGGCCCAGATTGTGGTCTTTTACTTGGCTGAATGGCTGACACCTCGATTTAATGTCAGTCAAAGCATCGAGGATGATAATCAGGCAGTTGGACTTTTCCTCATGCTACTCTCTGTATCGATTGGTATCGTTATTGCTGGATGTCTAACCTATTAATAAAACGCATCTCGAGGATGCGTTTTTCATTATTCCCTTTAACAAAAATAGTTGACAATAACTACATATTACTGTAATATAAATATTTGTGCTTCACATTTATGTAACTTGTAATTTATTTGATAACGCAAAGTAAGAATTTTTTTCTGGCATTCTGCTTATGTTTTTAAATAAAAACTTATTCACACTGGATCGGCTTCGGAGCCGTTAGGATGTAAGAGAGGTAGGGCTTACGTCGTTTAGGTATAAAACCTTCAGGTGGAAAAATAACCGCGGCAAACTTGTTTTTATAAACAATGATTATTATATAAGTTTTTACTTGCGATGTTGACAACATGAAGTGCAACCAATCACAAGTTACGATAAGAATTCTTTAATGAATTCAACAAAGAAGGCAGAGGGATATTCATTCCTCTGCCTTCGACCATTTTAATAAAAAGTCCATGAAAAAAGACCTAATTCCAAATCAGGCCCTTATTTTTTGATAACAATCGCTTGTTTCCCCATTTGCTCCCAAGCTTTAATAAAACTCGTTCGATTTAATT
Organism: Neobacillus sp. KR4-4; assembly: GCF_042136325.1. Lineage (NCBI taxonomy): Bacteria > Bacillati > Bacillota > Bacilli > Caryophanales > Bacillaceae > Neobacillus > Neobacillus sp. KR4-4. The sequence continues at coordinate 14,991 of NZ_JBHHJU010000043.1, read as the reverse complement.
TCTGATTTTTTTCCCCATACGGATTGTTAATATAAATATACTTTTCATCGTATCCCGTAATTACAACACTATGCTCACTAAAGGTTATATTGATTTTCCCCTGCGGAGTATGCCATGTCTGAAAAACAGACACAGGTGCAAAGCTTGATGTCGTGATAATCCAGACTGGTAACCCTTGACCTACTTCTTCTAAAACTTCATCAAATGAATGATTAGTTAAATTAACTGCCCGATCACCAACGTATTTCTGCGCAATGTCAAAAACGGGACCATTATAAACCCCTAGTCCTGGACCATTCGCCATATCGCCGACAAACCCTGCATTAGGATTCCCCTTTTTCCCGTTACTATAAGTTAATGGGACAGTTTTAACCTTATTAGCTAACTCATTTTTTGTCACTTGTATTCCGTGATAGTTAAGAATCATCGCCAAACTGGTTATTTCACAGCCATTATATAGTTTCGGTGCGTCCATTTGATTGATTAACGGCACATCCAGTTGGATACTATCAGGCACTTTCGGAGCCACTTTGGCAAAGAGTGCTAGTGTCCTTGTTTTTAATGATGCAGCCTGGGTAACTTGTGCTATGGCTGGACGGTCAAACTTTACCTTAAATACCGTTATGCCACTAATCACTATGATGCAGACAACGATTAAAGAAATTACAATTTTTTTCATAAATGAATGTACCATTCCTTGTATTAGTCTTTGCTGGTGATTCTTGTAATATACTATTATATTACCTACTAAAATAGTTCAACGCAAGAAAGGAAAACATTTTCCAATTTATGATATCCATTGAATCTTAATTTTTTCTTAAATAAAATCCCCTTTAGTTTATAACTAAAAGGGAATTTATTTAGGCTTTCACCCTATGCTGTCTAAATTTTTTCGTTATTTGATTAATTACCTCAGAGAAAACTAATCCGAAGGCGATTGCCCCTGCAAGCATGAAAACTTTTGCAGCCAATGTAATCGCTGAGTAATAATCATTCTCCACAAAATTCCGCATCGCATCATAAGCCAGACCTCCAGGTACGAGCGGAATAATTCCTGCTACACTAAAAATGATTACTGGCGTTTTATAAAACTTTGCTAATTCCTGACTGAGTACAGCTATAAAAATAGTCGCAGCTAATGTAGCTAAAATGGCGTTATCTGAATAGTCTTCTAGAAGAAAATAAATTAGCCATCCACCCATTCCGATCAGCCCGCACTTGATTAGTGATTCCTTCGGGGCATTAAAAAGAATCCCAAAGGCGCCTGTTGCAATAAAACTGGTGATTGCTTGTGCAAGAACAGCCATGGTAAATCCACCTCACTTCACAAAAAAGATAATACGACGGCAATCCCTGCTCCAATCGCAAACGCGGTCAGAAATGCTTCCGCACCCTTTGATAACCCCGAAACTAGATGACCCGCCATTAAATCTCGGATGGCATTGGTCACAAGTAGCCCCGGAACTAATGACATCACAGAGCCGATAATGATTTTATCTAATTGTTGACCAACTCCCAATTGGACAAACAAAAAAGAAAGTAAGCCAATCACAAACGATGCTAAAAACTCCGAGAAGAACTTGATCGGGACAAATCGATGAAAATTGACGAAACTAAGGTAACCCATTCCTCCTGAAATCATCGAAGGAATAAAATCATTCCACCCGCCTTCAAACATGATCATAAAACAACCGCTTGCTAATGAGGCGGCAGCCACTTGAATCATAAATGGAAAGGTTACATTGAGAGAATCAACTTCCCTTAACTGCTCCCAAGCTTCTTTCAAATCGATTTCACCACTGCTAATTCTTCTTGATATGCTATTTACTATCGAGACTTTTTTTAAGTCTGTTGACCGCTCAGAGATTCGAATCAACTTGGTTTTCGTCGGTTCAGCCCCCTCTGCTGAAAAAATGATTCCCGTTGGGGTTACATAACTATGCGTATGTTCAATACCAAAGGCAGCCGCCATTCGCATCATTGTATCCTCGACACGATATGTCTCGGCCCCGCTTTGGAGCATGATTTTCCCCGCTAGTAAACAGACCTCCATAATTTCATATGTTTGTTCTATCTGATTTCCCATTTCCACCACACACACTTTTACATTTTTACTTAGTTTAAATGAAAATAATGGTTTAATCAAAATTAACTGAACCAAACCTTTTAGCTATATAGAATGAAATTATCCAAAACCTTATAAATATGATAAATGTTTCAATTCTGCACTATACACTTAGCATGGATTCATTATATAATATTATATAATGACCTATTTGCTTGAAAGGAATTTTACAAAATGAAATTAAACAACTCTAGTTCAACACCTTTATATGACCAGTTAAAACAAATTCTGAAGGAAGCCATTGATCAAGGGAAATATAAATCAGGAGATAGACTGCCTAATGAATCGGAATTATGCGATTTGTATGGTGTCAGCCGAATTACCGTAAGAAGAGCGATTCAAGATTTAGCTGATGAAGGTTTTTTAGAGCGAAAGCAAGGCAAGGGAACTTTTGTAACAAGAACCAAAATCACAAGGGAATTGGTTTCTATTGATGGATTCACTGATTTCAGTAAGCAAATTGGAAAAAATCCATCCAAGCGAATTCTTGCTTGCGAAGAGCTGAAAGCAACTCCGGAAATTGCCAAAGCACTACAAATCAGCATTGATTCTCCTGTTTTAAAGTTGGTCAGGATCATGTCGATTGATCAACAGCCATTTGTACTTGATATAGCTCATTACTCTTTAGAACGCTTTCCAAACTTAATGACACACTTCACTGAACATGAATCAACATATGAAGTTTTGAAAAATATTTACCATATCAATATTAAATCTGGTTCCAGCAAAAAAATTATTACGGTTATACCAGCTTCTGTATTGGAGGCAGAATATCTGGACTGTGAAATCGGGGAGACATTATTCAATATTGATAAGACTGTTTTCGATGAAACTGGAGTCCCGATACATACTTCAAATTTCAAGACTCCAACAAATATGATAGCACTCACAATCACTACCTAAAAAAATTGGCTCTGTTAAACTGGCCTGTTGATTTCTGCTCCAGGCACATCGCTCCAATCAACAGGGTGCCAAAATAAACAATAAGTTTTAACACAGCTAAAAAATTAAAAGGAATGCTTGGGCTTTAACCAAATCCCAAGCATTCCTTTTTCAGCCTAAAAAGTTAACTGTTTTCCATGTCCAAATGCTCCATTTACTTCACATGTTCTTGCAGCAATTTGTGCCGCCGCCTTTAATGATTCTTTAATGGACACCCCATTAAAGTAATTAGTTAAAAAACCAGCGATGAACGAATCCCCTGCACCTAATGTATCAATAACATTTGCTTCTTCAATTCCCTGTTGGTAACGTTTGTTATTATGGGACATAATTACACCTTTTGAACCTCTGGTGATTATGATAAACGGGGTTCCCATTCCATGTATTTTAAGAAATAACTCTTCTAGTTCAACCTCTGTAAAATCACTTCCTGAAATAAATGCAAATTTGATATGCGGGCAAACCTTTTCTAATAATTCATTTGTAAAATGATTAGAGAAATCATAAGAAATAGGTAAATGCAGTTTAAGAAGAGGTAATTCTTCATCTAAATGACTGTATAGACTTGTATGTACTAAATCAAACGATTTAATATATTCATAGTCATCCTCCGCTAAATTCAACTTGAGTTTAGCTTGTACACCACCTTTATTGGATTTGACAAAGATTCTGTCTCCATCCACATTTAGGTCAACATACGCCTTCCCACTTTCACCAACCGCTCTTCTAACATGACTTGTATCTACTAAGTTCTTGGTTAAAGAATCTAAGATATGGTCACCTTCAACATCCGTTCCAATTATCCCAATATAAGCAGCGGCCTCCGCTCCACTTTGTTTGGCTAAAACGGCAACATTTAAAGCATTTCCACCAGGAAACATTTCGTTCCGATCCTGATAAATGTCAACAACACTATCACCTATTCCAATAATCTTCATTATTTCCTCTCCTCCTTATCCTTTCACACTACCTGATGATAACCCTCTAATAAAATACTTCTGCATGAACATAAATAAGAGAATAATAGGCAAAGCGGAAATCATTAAGCCTGCCATCAGAACTCCCCAATTGGTTTGAAGCGCATCTCGGAATTGCATCAATCCTGCAGGAATGGTTTTCAGCGCATCAGAATCCACAAAAATTAAGGCAAACATAAACTCATTCCAGGTATAATACGCGGTTAGCACAACCGCCGTAAGTAGAATTGGCTTATTTAAAGGAACAAAGATTTTTGTGAAAATGGACCATGTATTACATCCATCCAGAAAGGCGGATTCTTCCAGCTCTTTAGGTACCTCAAGAAAAGCAGCACGGATCAGAAGGATCGTAATTGGAATGCGATAGGCTACATAGGGAAAGATCATCGCAAAATACGTATCATGAATTCCTAATAATTGAATGAGTTTGTATAGAGGTACTAAACTTACTTGCGGGGAGAGCATCATTCCGCCCATACAGATCACTAACAGGATATTCTTCCCTTTAAATTCAAACCTCGATAAACTATAAGCGCCAAGTGCACTAATTAATACTGTTAGAAAGCAGGTAGTAGCTGTAACAATTAAACTATTAACAAAATAGCCAGATATCCCTGTGTTCCATGCCTCTGTATAATTAGAAAACATCCATTCCTTAGGTAGTGCCCAACTGCTGGAGAAGATCTCTGAAGTTGATTTAAATGAGTTAATTACCATCCAAAAAAGCGGATAAGCTATAACCACAAAATACAGAATCAGGATTGTAAAGATTGGCAGTCCTTTAACAACATTCTTTTGCTTCCTATATTTAGATGTAATTGGAATCGAATGATGGTAGTCCATTACTTTGCTTGTCTCCACTCTAAACATCCTTTCCTGTTTTGAATACTTTCAACTGAACCAAGGATACAATTAAGGTAATAATCAAAATCACGGTAGCCACAGCCGATGCATAACCCATTTGGTCTTTTCCAAATGCGGAATGATAGAGTAATGTTCCTAAAACTTCACTTGAATTACCAGGTCCACCGCCCGTCAAAATATACGGCTCATTAAACACCGTGAAAGCACCTGTTAACGTAATTAGTGTAGTAACAAAGAACATCTCTTTTACTTGAGGAACAGTAATTGAAAAGAATTTTCTGATTTTACCAGCTCCATCAATATCAGCGGCCTCATACAATTCTTGAGGGATATTTTGAATGGCAACAATAAATAACATCATAATGTAACCAATACTTTGCCATTGAGATACAGCGATCACAGCGAAAATCGCCGTTTCAGATTCTCCCAGCCAAGCTCTTGTTAAATTTTCAAGACCTAACATATTTAATAGCCCATTTAAGATTCCGATATCCGGATTATAAACAAATGTGAACAGTAACGCGATAACCGTCATTGATATGACAACTGGAAGGAAAAATACGGTCCGAAACAATCCACTTACGAGCCGGATCAGTTTATCTTCAAGGATCGCTGCTAGAATCAATCCGCCAAACACTTGAAATATAATAGAAATCAATGCATACCAGAGATTATTTTTTAACGCTATATAAAAAACTTCATCTTTAAAAAGATTAAGGAAATTTTCGAATCCAACAAAAGTCTTTTCTACTGAAAAAGCTGAGAAATCATAGAAACTATAAAAAAAGTTTTCAACAATCGGATAGTAAACAAAAAGGGCCAAAAAGATTAAGCAAGGTGCAATATAAAGGTATGGTAACCACTTGTTTGTATTTTGCATAATAACTCCCCTTTTTTAAAAGGCGTATCTTTGGAAAAAAGGTGGTCAATTTTTCAACCACCTTTCTGGCTTCCTATTATTTTGCAGACGCCTTCACTTCTTTTGCTGCTGCTCTGACATCTTTCATTACATCTTCTGGACTTTTCTTTCCGTCTAACATTAGCTGAGTCCCATTTAAATAAGCATCGACGATTTTAATATCTACTGCTGTATCAAACCATAAATACGTTTGCTCAGCATTAACAATTAAATTGATCGCTTCTTGTTGAAGTTTAGATGCATTCGCTTCAGTTGTTGTTCCTTTAACTGCACTGTATTCACTAACTTCTTTTAATTGTTCTGTACCTTTTTCCTTTGAAGTTAAGAATTTAACAAATTCCATGGCTTCTTTCGGATGCTTTGTTTTAGAAGAAATCATAATTCCTTCTGGTGCTGCTGTGATGGAGTTAGCATTTCCTTCTCCGCCTTCTACGCCTGGTACATTAAATACACCTAAATCTTCTTTTAATGATGGTTCAATTAACCCAATTTCTGCAAGTTGGAAGAATCCAATTGCTGCTTTACCACTATTAAATAACTCACGTGAATATTCATGGTCTACAGAGTTTACTCCTTTATTGAAGTAAGGTTTAAGCTCCATGAACTTTTCTAAAGCCTTTACGTATCCTGGGTGTGAGAAGTCACCCTCAGGATTTTTTGAATCATAATCTTTATCAATAACCTCCTGCGGTACCATTAATTGATTCAATGTTCCAATATAATGGGAAATCGTCCAAGGTGCTTTACTACCAAAAGTGATTGGAGTCAATCCAGCGGCCTTTACCTTTTTAGAGACATCAAGGAGTTTGGACCAAGTTGTCGGAACTTCTAGATTTAAATCTTTGAAAATTTTCTTATTATAAAAGAATGCTTTACCATCAGTGGACCATGGAATCCCATAAATTTTACCATCTAGGGTGAAGGCATTGAACTGGGAAGCGATGATTTGATCCGACCACGCCTTATCCTCATTAACATAGTTAGTTAAATCAAGCGATTGTCCTTGACGTGCAAAGTTATAAGCAAATTCTCCACTCCAAGAAAAGTAAACATCTGGAGGGGTGCTTGATCCTAAAACGACACGAATCTTTTCTTTATAAGAATCGTTTAAAACGGCTTCTGTTTTAATTTTAATGTTTGGATGTGCCTTCTCAAACTCTTTTACTGCCTTTTCGAAGTATTGCTTTTTAGGTTGATTCGGCCAGCGGTGGAAGAATTTAAGCTCGACGACATCTTTTCCATTCGTTGAACTAGAACTCTTAGAACAGCCAGCAAAAAAGGATAGAAAAAGGATAGAAATAATACTTAAAATTAATAACTTCTTCATTAAGCTTCCCCTCCAGAAGAGATCCGTTTCTATGATTTATGCAGAATATTTGTTATTTCAATTTGATTAGTATTCAACAGTCCACATATATCTTCTTTTTGATAGCGGATGGTTTCGGGCTTCAGCCAACTGATCCGCATATTTTCTTAAAACATAATTTAAGACTAACGGTGCAATATATCCTTGAACTTCCTCTGCCACTCCTGTGAAATCAAAGTCTTTTGCATCAAGCACAACCAATTTCTTTCCATAACGCTTAGAGAATTCTAGTGCTCTTTCTTCTAATGGTCTTGTTTCATCTAATCCAAGTAAGATAATGAATGGTGTTTCTTCATCAATAATCTCGAATGGTCCATGGAAGTACTCTCCTGCATGGATAGCGTGTGAATGAACCCATTGCATTTCCATCAGGATACAAATCGCATAAGAGTAGGCAACACCGTAGTTTACACCGCTGGCCATTGTATAGATAATTTTTTCATCTTTATAATCTTTTCCAAATGCTTCAGCTTTCGATTGATAGAGAGCTGCCGCTTTTTCATAAACATTCTGTAAATTCTCAAGACTTTCTTCTACTATACTAGCTTTTTCATTATTTTCAACGACTTTTAGTACACCAAATACTAGTTGATATAGTACCGAATAATTAGTGGTAAAAGCGTTTGCTTTTTCGCCCCATTGATACTTCAATACGACATCTGAAGCTTGTGCCAATGGTGATCCTTCCTCATTTGTTAAAGAAACAGCCAATGCCCCTTTTGACCTAGCAAATTTTGCTGCCTCCACTGTTTCTGGTGTGGTACCTGAATGAGAGCACAGGATAACCAAGGAACCGCTTCCAAGTTTCGCATGATTGCGATGGATGAATTCATTTGCACTATACAGGTGGGAATCAAGAACTTTCGCTTCACGGTCAATGACATACTTGCTTGGATACATGATTGCAGAAGAGCCTCCGCATGCTACAAAAAATACGTTTGTAATCTCTCTTTTTTCCACCTCTGTTAAAGCTTGTTGCACTTGATTTTTAACGTCAACTACTAATTCAGTCGTCATTTTTGTTGCCTCCCTGATAAAATATTTTAGTGAATGAACACCAATAAACTCTTTAAACAACATACAACTTTATATAACGTTATATGTTGTTATATATAAATTACTATATTTTCAGACTCTCGTCAATGGAATTTTCAGAAAAATGAAACGACATTTTCCGACAAAAAAACCCATCCACAATGTGAATAGGCTTCAAATTCTCTATTAGTTATTTTTGCTTATAATAAGTAATCGCTAGTGCAAATGCCAAGACGGTTCCTTTTACAATGTCCATCGCATAATACGGGACCGACATCATGACGAGTCCATTTTGCAGGATTCCAATCAGGACTGCTCCAACAAATGTTCCAAACGCATTGGCCTTTCCAGCTCCCAGGACAGAAAAGCCGATATATGCGGCAGCCACTGAGTCCATTAAGTAAGGAGCACCAGAGTTAATTTCTGATGTCAACACCCTTGAGGCCAGTACAATCCCGCCAATAGCCGCAAACAAAGCCGAAAGTAAATACGCAGCCACTTTATATTTATTGACTGGAATCCCTGATAATCTGGCCGCTTCCTTATTTCCACCAATCACATACATATAGCGGCCATGCTTTGTATAATTCAAAAAGATATGCACAAGAATCACAGTAACAGCCATAATAATGATAATCCATGGAACTTCGCCGATTTTTGTAAAAAATGGACTGATTAGACCTGCCGCCATCGAACCATCAGGCATAACCATATTTTGTGAAACAGTTGCTCCTTTTGTATAGGTCAGTGCCGTCCCTTGGATGATGAACATAGTTGCCAGCGTCATCAGCATGTCTGGAACTCTTAACTTCACAATCATAAATGAGTTTAATGCACCTACAACTAGGGATGCCGCAATTGCAGATATGATTGCTACCAGTGTGTTTTGCGAAAACCAAACAAACATCGAAATAACAATCGCATTTGATAAGGAGGCGACCGATCCTACTGATAAATCAAAACCATCGACTGACAAAGAAATTGTAATCCCGATGGCGATGATCGTTACAATCGAGATGGAACGCAGGATATTGATTATATTGCTGCCTTGAATAAAGGTAGGATTGGCAGCCGAAAAGATAATAATAAGTGCAAGAATCGTAATAATCGTTCCATACTTATATAAAAATTGAAATATCTCAAATACTTTTTTGGCAGGGGCTTCCTGCTTCTTTGCTGCGATATTTGCTTCCATTCTATCTGCCCCCTGTTGAATAAAATAATAATTCTTCTTCGTTAGTTAGACTTGTTTCAACTTCCTTAACAGACCTGCCATCATATAAAACATAGACTCTATCGGTAATCCCAATAATCTCTGAAAGTTCGGATGAAGCATAAATAATCGCTTTGCCTCGATGGGCCAACTCATTAATTAACTCAAAGATATCCTTCTTTGCTCCCACATCGACACCTTTAGTGGGTTCATCAAAAATATATACATCCGCCTCCGCTACAAGCCATTTTCCAATCGCTACTTTCTGCTGGTTTCCTCCAGAAAGGTTCTGCACTTTTGTTTCTTCTGATGGTGTTTTAATCCCGAGACGGCGGACCAAGTGCTTAGCGGTCTCTTTTTCCTTTTTTCGATTTAAAAAGCTAAACACCTTTGTGAAATCCCCTAAATTGGCTGCCGTTAAATTGGTTTCAACAGATTCCAATACAAGTATTCCTTCTTTTCTCCGTTCTTCCGGAACTAGAGCAATTCCCTTCTTGACTGCATCATAAGGGCTTTTTAATTTTACTGTGTGCCCATTAAGTATAATCGCTCCTGCCGTTAGCTTCTCGGAACCAAATAACGCTTTGCATAATTCTGTTTTTCCAGCACCAACCAGGCCCGCAATGCCAATGATTTCTCCCGCTTTTACATGAATATGCAAATCCTTTATTTTTCCTTGATCAGATATGCCTTTTACTTCTAGGATCGTGTTTCCAATCCGATTGTTCTTAACGGGGAACTGTTCCTCCAATTTTTGTCCCAACATATACTCCACCACTTTATCAGAGGTGGTATCTACAATCTTCTTTTTTGCAACCAATTCACCGTTCCTCATGACGGTCACTTCATCACAGATTTCAAAAATCTCTGGCAAGCGATGGGAAATAAAGATCACACCAACATCTTTTTCCTTTAAATCTCGAACAATCCTAAATAATTCGGTCGTTTCGGTATGACTCAAGGGTGCAGTCGGTTCATCTAGGATAAGAAACTTACATTGATTTGAAACAGCCCTTGCGATTAATATCATTTGTTTTTCCGCTAGTGATAACTCACTGACAAGAGTCTTCGTTGAAAGGGAAATATTCATACTCGCTAATATTTCCGCTGCTTTTTGATGAAGGTTCTTCCATTTCATCCATTGCTTTTTCCCCATGTTGTGGACGGTATCGAGCAGTAAAATATTTTCAGCAACTGTTAAATAAGGAATGAGTGCAGTATCTACCTCTTGATAAACGATTTGTATTCCCGCGTCCTGTGCATTTTTCGGAGAGCGAATCTTTAGATCTCGCCCATCTAATTGGACTTCACCAGTATAGTGGTCATATGCACCGGAGAGAACCTTCATTAATGTTGATTTCCCTGCGCCATTTGCCCCAATCAAGGCTTGGATTTCTCCAGTTTTCATTGAAAAATCAACTTGATTCAGTGCCTTCACTCCCGGGAATTCTATCGAGATATTCTTCATCTCCAATGTTGCGCTCATTAAATTCCACCTCCGTAAGCAAACACTCTCTTCATCTATTGAAAAAGAGAGTGTGTCTAGTTGTTAACCGAGAATTATTTATAATGGTTCTTTAAAGTCTTAATCCAATCCTCTTCAAATGCAGTCGATTGCCCCCAGCCTGGGATAATTTTTGCAAGGTTTACCATGTTTACAGGATCTTTAGACTTTTGAAGGGTATCTTGTGAAACTAGTGATGCTTCTAAGTCAAAGGTCTGAGGTGTTTCTTCACCTGCAAGTTTCTTCGCAAGGATTCTCATATCCACAGCACCAATTAGTTTAGGATCGACCGCTGCTGTACTGGTCCATGCACTGCCTTTTCTTTGTATTTCTTGAAGATCCGCATTGGAAACATCAATTCCAAAGATTTTTACCTCTTCACGGCCAGCTTCTTTCAGCGCACGCGCTGCACCAATTGCGAAAGCATCCCACGTAGCAAAAATGGCATCCAGTTTTCCTTTAGGATATTTATTTAACATCGCTGCAACCGCATTCTGCGTTTGAACACTAGTATCTGCAGCTGCTACACCAAAGCGTTCCACTTCTTTAATTCCAGGGTTTTTTGAAAGCACATCTTGATAAACCTTGTTACGTCTAACCATTGCAGGAAAACCGTCAACCCATAGGTAAGCAATATTCGCTTTGCCATTTGTATTCTTAACGAGTTGGTCGAGGGCTAATGTTGCTAACGCTTCATCATCCTGGGAAGTAAGTGTCACTCCGTCGACATTCGCTATATTTGGATTAGAGTCAAATGTAACAACACTTTTTCCTTTTTCAGCTATCTTTTTTACATCATTAACAGTCGCCTCATCATCACCATGAGAAATAATAAATCCATCATAATCTTGGTTTAACGCTTGATTAATGGCATCATGGAACTTAGCTGTATCACCATTTGCTGTAAACACGTCTACTTTAAAGCCTAGTGCTTCTCCCTCTTCTTTTGCACCGGCTAAGAATTGAGCAGTATGATCGTCTCCGCCAATTTTACGAATAACCTTAATTTTCAGTTGGTCCCCATTCGTGAATTTTTCTGGTACACCTTCAAGTGTAACTTTTTTGCCGCTAGCTTGTTTGGTTTCTTCCCCTGATGCACAGCCAGTAAGTAAAAGTGTGGCTGCCAATGCTGATACAAGCGTACTTTTAAAGATATTTCTTTTCATGTTAAAAACTCCCCCTGTTTGATTCTTATCAATATTCCATTACTCCTATTGGAAAAGTTGGTTTTTATTAAAATAAAGGCTGTGTTAACTTGTCTGTTGATTTCCGTTCCAGGCACGAAGGTCAACATAGTGCTAAAAATCAACATTAACCTTTAACACAGCCAAAATAAAAAACCTCTCCAGAAAAGAGAGGTTTCATCACAAGTTAAGGGACTACTCCTCTCTTATCTTTCAAAACAAAAAATTGTTTTGCAGGATTTAGCACCAATTCCAATTGGAACGGTTGCTGGGCGTCATCGGGCCAGTCCCTCTGCCACTCTTGATAAGAGAACGTAATATTCTGTTAAGTAATAAATTAGATTTTAGTCCCCTATTGACAAGTTGTCAATAGTGTTTTGAATATTTCTAATAAAGTTATTTTTCACTATCTGGCAAGGTCACTGAATATTAGCTATGACTTTTCGCAACTTTATTGATAGGATAACCCTTTAAAATTATCAGAAATTTCGGTATGATGATATTTAGAAAACCGAAATACATTTCAGAAAGAAGTGTTATTTTTAATGACTCACCAGAAACGTGCAAAACGTAATTTAATCATCATGTGGTTTGCGAACTTCTTTGTCGCTGGAAGTATGACGATGGTTATGCCGTTTATCTCGTTGTACATTGAGACATTTGGAGACTTCTCGGAAAAATATGTCCAACATTGGTCAGGAATCACATTTGGAATTACGTTTGTTTCAGCCTTCGCCTTCTCGCCGATTTGGGGTCAAATTGGCGATCGTTATGGACGAAAAAAAATCCTTATAATATCCGGTTTAGGGATGGGATTATCCATTTTTCTCATGGGGTATGTCCATTCTGTTTGGCAGCTATTGCTCCTCCGTTTTTGCATGGGGTTCTTTTCGGGATTTATTCCGATGTCGCAGGCATTTATTTCAACGCAAACACCACAGGATATCGCTGGGCGCGTGCTTGGAACCTTACAAACAGGCAGTATTACAGGATCCCTATTAGGACCTATGCTGGGTGGAATCCTTGCAGATTCACTTGGCTTTTCTACCACCTTTAAATGGACGTCCATTTCTATTTTCATTTCTGCCCTGCTTGTCATCACCACAAAGGAATTTATGATTGAAGCCAAAAAAGGAACAAAAGCCCATTATTCAAGCAGAGAAGTGGTTAGTCATATTGTCCGCAATCCAGTTTTATTAACCGTGCTGCTCATCTCTTCCCTTGTCCAGGTCGCGCATTTCAGCATCCAGCCAATTTTATCATTATTCGTTAGCGACCTGCACGGACCGGCAAATGTTGCCTTTTATTCAGGAATTGCCTTTTCTGCTGCCGGACTTGGCAATTTATTAATGTCACGAAATTGGGGAAAGATTGCCGATAAGTATGGTTATATTAAAATCTTAATCATTCTTCTTTTCCTAGCAGGGATCGTCTACCTGCCAGGTGCAGCGGTCACTAATTTTTGGCAGCTGGTTATCATCCGCATTGCTCTTGGAGTCACAATTGGTGGAATCATTCCTGTCAGAGTTGCCTACATTCGCCAAGAGGCACCGCTTACCATGCAAGGGGAAGTTCTCGGCTACAATACGAGTTTAAGGTTTCTAGGAAATATTATCGGACCTATGCTGGGGGGATTTATCTCCGGATACTTTGGATTCTCGGCCGTTTTTATCTGCACTAGTGCATTATTAATCCTAAGTGGAATCATCTTGTTTGTCTCCATGCATCGTCATCCGAACCTAGTTAAACACACCATTTAAAACTATAGCTAAAAAGGCCCGTATAAGGGGCCTTTTTTGTTACAACATGCGCTCATAAACTTTTAAATTAGCATAGATTGCTTCTAATACAGGAACAACAATTCCTTTGTTACGAGCAATTTCTAGTAAATGTCCTTGCAAATGATCGGCCTCAACCAAGAGGTTTTTTTCCATGTCTCTCTGCATGGAAGATTTCATTTGATAGCCCAAATTGTCAATCTGTTTCAATTGAATGGTTTCAATTTCATCAGCAATTGGCGCATTTATTCTTTTCATGATAGACACTAACTCTTTTAGCAGCTGGGAAATGACAGTACGTCCATTTTCATTATCCCGAATAGGACCAATTGGCGCTCTCATTAATGTCGTAATTCCCGACATCGTCGAGATAAATAAATATTTATGCCATAGCTCTTGATTAATATTAACGCTTAACCTAATGTCTGCTTTCGTTCCAGAAAAGCAATCTTCTATTTTTAATATTCGCTCGGATCTTTCTCCAGATCGTTCACCATACAATAACCTATGTGCTTGACTTGACTGAATAACACGTCCATCACGGTCCAATGTGGATTCAATAAAACACAAACCACCAATGATTTTCTCTTCACCAAACTCTTCTGCTAATTTATTAAAATGAACAATTCCATTTAACAATGGCAGTATGAGTGTTTCACTGCCAACGTATTGACGGAAACTATCTATCGCTCCCTCCAATTGATAGGCTTTTGTTGAAAGCAGGATGACATCAAAGGGTCCGGCTACTTCACCTGTTGTAATTGTTTTCGGCTGAAGGGTTACGTTACCATGAATGCTTTCAATTACAAGTCCCATTTCTTCTAGTTGCTTCTTTCTTCCTTCTCGAACTAGAAACGTAACATCCTCACCCTTTTCTAATAGCCTTCCACCAAAATACCCTCCTACTGCACCAGCACCAACTACTAAAATTTTCATGAAAATCCCCCCAAATGCAAATACGTATTGTCAAAACTTTTATATTAAAAAAGTTAATAATCCTTGATTTAAAGGGATTTAAATGCAAAAAACTTGCCACCCCCGTGAAATTAGGTTAAAAGTGAGGTTACCACACCGAACACCTAAT
>NZ_JBHHJU010000042.1:0-34397 GCF_042136325.1 Neobacillus sp. KR4-4 | reverse complement strand
TTTAGTTAAATAAGACAAAACCTTCCAATCATCAGTTAGTGGAAGGTTATTTGGCATGCATAATTTTAGTATATCATGACTAAATTTTATTTTTTATTGAAAAATATTGACAAACTATTAGCTGGTTACTTCCATTTAAAAAACATTTTTCTAATATATACGCTTTTTGTTTACTAAAAACGTGACCAAAGCAGCAATGATTAACACCGGAATTGCATAAATTTGTCCAACATACAATTTCCAGCTCACCGTATTATAGCCTTCTGATGCAGGAACTATGACTGAAATGATACAAACAATTAAGTAGGCTAATAATGGCGGAATTAAATTTTTCATTTGAATAACATCCTTAGTGTAATTTTACACTAATCATAACAAATATAATCAATATTGTAAATATTCCCTAAAAAAGACCATCCTTAGGATGATCTTTACACGCGCTTTGATCCAATATATCTAGGATGCCAATAAGAGTTATTTGTGTTGGTAATAATGACTCCTTTTGAAGAGGATGCCATGATCATTTTCCCGTATCCAATATAAATGGCTACATGGGTTGGGGCACTGGCTTTGGTCGGTGCGTAGAATAGTAAATCGCCAATCTGCAGATTAGATGGTCGATATCCGTTACCATAGTACATTTGGGCAGCCGTGCGATTAAGTGTTCTTCCCGCTTTTCCGTAGGAATACTTCACAAGACCTGAACAGTCAAATCCGCTTGGCGACATCCCGCCCCATCGGTATGGAACCCCTAGATTAGATTTAGCAATCGAAATCGCTGCAGTATGATAATTATAAGTTGCTGCTTCCGCTTTTTCACCCTTGGCGGCGAACAAAGAGCCACAAGAAGCTAAGATGGTAAAGGCTATGATGAATTTCTTTAGCATGATTGTTTCCTCCTAGTGTGAGTTGATAGATTCACTATACTAGAAAGGTATAACAGACTCATCACAGCAATATGTTAATTTTATTACAAAAGTAATTCTACTATAATTTTCTTGATCCTTTATAGAAACTAGAGATTGAATTTCTATATGAAAAAGTCTGGTACATACAATTGCACCGGACTGTTTCACATCACCAGACACCGAACCAATGGTGCCCTACCCTAACTGGCGTTTAAACGCATTACTGGCGAGGAAAAAAGCGATAATCATAATTCCGACGCACCAGGCAAGTGCAATCCAGATACCGTTGCCAACAGACCCGTCACACAAGAAGGCGCGAATTGCATTTACGATGAAAGTCACGGGCTGGTTTTCAGCGAACGCACGGACAATTTTAGGCATGGTTTCGGTGGGGACAAAGGCTGAACTGATAAATGGCAGGAAAATCAGCGGGTAGGAGTAGGCTGTCGCCCCTTCCATAGATCTTGCTGTCAATCCGGGAATGACTGCCAGCCATGTCAGCGCTAGCGTAAACAGCCCGAGTATCCCAGTTACCGCCAGCCAATCCAGTATATCTGCGCTGGATCGGAAGCCCATCAAGAGCGCAACGAGGATAACCACCACGACAGTAAGCGCATTGGAAACAAGCGAGGTCAATACGTGAGCCCACAAAACCGACGAGCGCTTGATGGGCATAGTAATGAAACGCGCCATCAGTCCGCTCTTTACATCCGTAAACAGCCGTACGGAAGTGTATGCGACGCCGGATGCTATTGCCATCAGCAAGATACCCGGCAATAAATAATTGACGTAGTTGTCTGTGCCCGACTCAATGGCGCCGCCAAAAACATAGACAAACAGCAGCAGCATCATAATCGGCGTAATCGCCACCGTGATAATCGTATCCGGGCTGCGCAGAATGTTGTGCATTAAACGCCCAAGTAATACCCCAGTATTGCTTTTCATTTACCTCTCCTCCTTTTTGCCAATGATCGCGAGGAAAATTTCCTCCAATGTCGGCTGCTTCTCAATGTACTCTACTTTCGCTGGCGGGAACATCTCTTTGAGCTCGGTAAGCGTACCGGTTGTGATGATTTTCCCCCCATGCAGGATGGCGATCCGGTCCGCCAGTTGTTCTGCTTCCTCCAAGTATTGGGTCGTCAGTAAGATGGTCGTGCCACCGCCGGCAAGCTCCTTGACGGTATCCCAGACTTCGATCCGAGCTTCGGGGTCAAGTCCTGTCGTCGGTTCGTCGAGAAAAATGACTGCTGGCGTCCCGATCAGGCTCATGGCGATGTCAAGGCGGCGCTTCATCCCGCCGGAATATGTGTCCGCCCGCCGGTTAGCCGCGTCACGCAGGCTGAATCTTGCAAGCAGCTTGTCGGCGACTTGAGCGGGATTAGGAACTCTTCGCAACTTGGCGATCATTATCAGGTTTTCCCTACCTGTGAGCATTCCGTCTAAAGCAGCGAACTGCCCCGTCAGGCTGATGCTCTGGCGGACTTGATCCGGTTGACGCTGAAGGTCGAAGCCGCTAATACCAACTTCCCCTCCATCAGGCTTCATCAGCGTCGAGAGGATGTTTACCGTCGTCGTCTTGCCCGCTCCATTTGAGCCCAGCAGTGCGAAAATGGAGCCACGCCGGACCTCAAAATCAACCCCCTGTAAGATTTCCTTGTCTTTAAAGGATTTTTTTAACCCTTTTACAGAAATCGCTGCATTGTTCATACTTTCTTCCTCCTTATAAAATGCGCTGCGCTAGATTGCCTATCCTTCTCTACTCAGTCTGACAGATATTCTGTATTACTTACTACTAGGTTAAAAATATAACTGAATAGTGAAGGTGACACAATACATTTGTAACCAGCTATTCAGCAGGAATGATCTATTGAATTTACTTTTTCCCCAATCGGTTTTTGATACTCTGATTCAAATCTTCACGATACTTCGCGAAATAGGTTCTAGCGTTGGCCACTAGTTCATCGGCAAAGGAAGCCACGTCCTCACCAGTGATTTCCAGCACTTGTCTGCCTTCTGCCGCACCTGCTTCGAACAACTCGATTAATTCATACTGCATATGCAGCATATCCATACCGTTGCCCGCTGAGAAATTCCACATGTAGTTTTGGATTTTCTTAAATACAAACTGGTAGTCCTCTGGCAGGGCTTCAACTCGTGCCATCATCATTTTGTACTCTTTTTTATCACCAATCATTTTTTTGAACATTTCCAACATGTATTTTTCCTCCTTTTTTAATATAGCTGAACAAGACACGCCAAATTATTGGATGGAATATCTTATGAAGCTAGAATGACTTTAAGACATTGATTTTCGATGAGACAAAATCCCATTTTTTCCAAAACAATTCAAGTTCCTGGCGGCCAGCCTCATTAAGTGAGTAAAACTTGCGGGGCGGCCCCATATCTGACGGTTTTTTTTCTATGTTCACAAGTTTTTTCTTTTCTAATCGCACGAGGATCGTGTAAACTGTCCCTTCTACGACTTCGGTAAACCCGAGTTCGTTTAGGCGGCGGGTAATCTCGTAACCATAGGTTTCATGGCGGCTGATGATTTCCAACACGCAGCCTTCCAGCGAACCCTTCAACATTTCAGTTAAATTTTCCATATTCAGCTCCTCCTTTACCCCCTCTATATTGTCTGACTTATATTCAGTATAACTTAGTACTAAACAATAATTTTTAACTAATAACTTAGGGAAATCTTACTATTAAGTATTGCTTATTACAAGTACATCGTAACACCGAGTAGTGGGAATGTCAACCATTTTTCTTTGTACTTATTATTAACAACCAAAATCATTCTAATAACCGGGATAACGACTCCTCCCTTCCTCTTTATTTCGATCCCAGTAAATAGTTCAGGTGCACCAAAAGTAGCACACCCCTAAAATATGAATGATGAAATCAACAATGACTTTTCACACAGCCATATATTCAAAAAATGGTATGATAAATATTAGAAGGAAAAATTCTGGAATAGCATCCATAAAGTCCAATATACATAAGGTAATGATCGATCTAATTTGATTACTTTAATAAAGTAATACTTTATATTTAATAGACTTGGAGATGATTCTTATGACTAAATTTTCAACTGTAAACGGATGGCTGCATTTTACGAATCCACCGAAACAATCCCCCCATATTATGAATAAAAGACGGTACGATTTGAGTTATCAAAATGCTGCTGAAGAGGATCTCGGCCATGGTTTCAAACGGTATATGTGGAGACCTGGGGTCCAGATAAATAGTCATGAATATCTAGATTTTCGATTAATTGCACGAGAAAATGAAAGCGTTATCACTTCGGGATTCTTTACGGATCCAATGGAACACATCTATTCTTTACAAAATGGTCCAAAAGAGACAAATGTCATGGTTTTAATCCTTCACAATGCCTCAAATGCAGATTCAGAAGTTTCCCTTTGGCTCGTGGTTAAGGGCTAGATAGTAATATATCTCTTCAAACTAATAGAACTTACCATTAAAAGACAGGCCATTTGCTTAGGACAAGTTCCTCCCGTTTACATATGATGGAGTATCATTAAATAACGTAAGGGGAGACTTTATCTATGAGCGAAGACCTCAAGAAATATTTTAAAGAATCAGTTATCAAGGTTAATCGAGACGGATCGGAATCCAAAATTTCGAAGTTTTTGTATGAAGGTCACGATTATATTGCAGTATTAACAGAAGCGGATGAAATCGTTTATTACAATACTCATCACATTAATAGTTTTACAGAGAATACGAAACAGAAAGTGGATTTCGACATTGACATTCCTGAGAATTTTAAAGAAGCTGAGAACTTCAACGACTTACTTAAATTATTGAAATATCATTGGGTAAACATTAATCATGGCCATTCTGAGGGAGTTAAAGGGGTAATATGTGAGGTAAAAGATGATACTGTTCATATGGTCTCCAATGAGGAATTCGTTCGTATTCCCCTCTTCCATGTTCATTATGTTAGCTATTGGAGTAAAAATTAATAAGTCTGAATCAGTCGAACTTTAAAATCACCCAAAAAGTCTCCTTAATAAAACGCCCTCAAAATAACATTTGAAGGTGTTTTTTCCATTTTGAGTGATTTTCTATCAAATTACTAGATTAAAATTCTTCGTATTCAGCGGGGTCTTGATTATTGATCCTTCCATCCGGACGAGTTAATCCTGAAATAAGTTCCATTTCTGATGCATCCAAGGAGAAGTCAAAGATTGAGATATTTTCAAGTTGCCTTGTAGGAGAAGCAGATTTTGGAATCGAAATAGCCCCCAATTGATACTGCCAACGAAGAATTATTTGTGAAATGGATTTATTATGCTGGTTGGCAATCATTTGAAGTGAATCATTATGTAAAATATCATTGGCGCGAGCTAATGGGCTCCAAGACTCGATCTTAATCTCATGTTCTTCATGCCAAATTCTTTGATCTGCTTGATTGAAGTATGGGTGTAATTCAATTTGGTTTACACTGGGTTTAACACCTGTTTCCTTCTCTAGACGCTCTATATGCTCCGGCAAGAAATTACATACACCAATGGAACGAATAATCCCCTTCTTTTTTGCGTCAATTAATGCTTGCCATGCTTCCACATATAGGCCTTGTTTTGGGTTCGGCCAATGAATCAAATATAAATCATAATAATCGAGATGGCCCCTATATAAGGATTCTTCAATGGTCGTTACTGCATTGGTATACGATTGATAACGTCCCGGTAATTTGGAAGTGATTCTTAACTCTTCTCTCGGAACCGAACTGCGTCTAACTGCTTCACCTACCGTTCCTTCGTTTTCATAATTATAAGCAGTATCTATTAGTCGATAACCAAGATCCATTGCACTTTGGATGGAAGTAACCCCTTCATTTCCTTTTAGCTTATATGTACCCAATCCGATTACCGGCAAAGTTAACCCATCATTAAGAGTTACCTCTGGAATAGTTTTACTCATTATTTAATCCCTCCTTATTTGTAATATCTTAAGATTAGCATAATTTTGAATAGTTTTCATGAAATGCGTGCTCCAGCAAAAAAAACACTTACCTCGGAACTTGATTCTCCTGGTAAATGTTTTAATTTCCATCATTAAGCGAAATCTCTAAAATACGCTTTATCTATTCAATTGTTTCACTTTCGTCATCTTTTTTTCCTTACTTATCTTGATGATCTCTCCAATAATACTGACGGCAATTTCTTGTGTGGTTTCTGATCCAATGTTCAAGCCGATGGGAGAGTGTACCTGTTCCAACCGTTCTTCACTGACGCCCTCCTTTTTTAATTTTTCAAATATGGTTATGACCTTGCGTTTGCTGGCGACCATGCCCACATACGCAATCGGAAATTGCAGTGCCGTTTTTAAGACGATATCATCGCCATCCTTTGTCACAATCACTACATAGGAGTTCTCATTTAGGCCGGCTTCCAGCAAGGCTTTTTCAATATCCTCGTCCACATAAACGTTCGTCGCATTTGGAAAGCGCTCCTGCGTACAATAACCCACTCGATCATCGACAACGCAATAAGGGATTTCAAGGAAATCCGCCAGCTTTGCTAACGCATGGCCTAAATGTCCGGCACCGCATAGAACAAGTTCTGGCCTGCTTTTATAGACTTCAATAAACACCCGCAATGTTCCGCCACAATTCATTTGAATTCCGTCTTTTGCATGTTTATTTAATTTGTATTCAACGATTTTCGATTTGCCATCTTGGATCGCTTTAACACTCTCTTCGATGATATAGTATTCAGCCAAGCCCCCTCCGACAGTACCTTCAATTGTGCCATCACGGTATACAATCATTTTTCCAACATGCTGGGGAGTTGAGCCTTTTGATTCGATGATCATGGCTAAGGCAAAGGTTTTGTTTTGACGGTTCAATATGGCGACTTTTTCCATCAATAGCATGAATAAGCTCCCCCCTTTTTATTAACATTAAGTCGGTTGATAATGCTTCATGCTAAGAAAATAACGTAACAGATTTAAGGAAACGGTTTTTCTGTATGCTGCTGTGGAGCGCTGATCGTCGATTGGCCGAATGATCTTACCGAATGCTGCCACTACCTGCCCGATGTCGGCATCGGCTAATGGTACGCTTTTTCCGACCAGAGTCTTTTCAATATCCATCGAACGAACCATTGTAGGCCCGACCGCCCCGAAGGCAAAACGCACATCATCGATTCGAGCATCATTGATTCGGATGTATCCTGCGAACCCTACTTTGGCAATGGCATCAGCGTTGCGGTTGCCGACTTTCTCGAAAACGACATGAGCTCCTTCTTCCAAAACAGACGGTAATATGATTTCAGCCAAAATCTCATTTTGATTCCGCCCGATCCTTCGGGGGCCTTGAATAAAATCGCTAATAGCCATAATCCGATCACCATGAATGGAGCGCAGTACAAGTTTTGCATTATATACGTATAATAATGGCAGTGTGTCACCAGCCGGAGATGCATTGCAAATATTCCCGCCTAATGTCCCTCTGTTTCTAATGGCAGGTGCCGCAATCGTTCTGATCGCGTCCTTTAATGGGACTGGGATTAACCGTTCTTCCAGTAATTCGCTATAGGTACAGCAAGCCCCAATGTGAAGATCCTTCTCATTTTGATAGACCCGCTTTAGTTCAGACAAATGATCAATAAAAATAATCGGTTTGGGAATTTTCGGAGCTGCTCCTCTTCGGCTTTTGTGGAGGACCATGACATCCGTTCCACCCGCCATGATGGCACAATCTTCTTTGTTCAATTGACTCAACGTGTCGTCTAAATGATCGAAGCGATACGAGGTTATTTTTTCTGCCATATGCCGTCCCCTTTTTTCGCTGCTAGGTTGATCGCATTTACAATCATATTGTAGCCCGTACATCGACACAGATTTCCGGAAATACCTTCACGGATTTCTTCCTCTGATGGATGAGGGTTTTTGGATAATAAAGCGGCACTTGCCATGACCATCCCAGGTATGCAATAACCGCATTGCACCCCACCGGCTTCAGAATAACTCTCATCTAATATCTTAAATTGTTCCGTCTCCATAATCCCTTCTATCGTTTGGACATTAGCTCCCTCAATCGAACCAATGGGAATCAGGCAGCTGTTTTGCAGGAGGTTATTCACAAACACACTGCAGGCACCGCATTCCCCTTCCCCGCAGCCTTCCTTTGTTCCAATTAACTCAAACTCTTCTCTTATTAAATCTAGTAATCTTATTGTAGGAGAGGCGTCCGTTTCTATCGTTCTCCCATTTAGTGTGAATTTAATCAACCTTCATCACCCTCTTTCACCCTAAGACTTTCAATAATGACTTCCGGTGTAATCGGAATTTGCTGAAAAGAAGTTTGCAATGCATTCTCGATGGCCGCTTGGACGGCTGGTGCGCCGCCGATTAACGTTAATTCACCTGCGCCCTTTGCCCCGTATGGACCATCCGCATAGGGGTTATCAAAGACCTTGCTTTCGATTGGAACCACGTCCAAGGAAGTCGGAGGTCCGTAATCCGATATGCTTTTTTGTTGGATCTTGCCAAGATGTGACGTCATCTTCTCTAAATACCCGTACGCTAAGCCCTGAGCCAGACCACCGTCAATTTGGCCTTTCATAATCCGGTCATCTATGACCTTTCCCACTTCATAATTGCCGTATACTTTTTCTAGCTTTACATTCCCTGTTAACGTATCCACTTCCAGTTCAACGATATTCACACCCCATGAATATGCCGGATAAGCATCTCCAGTGAAGGTCAACTCGTTCCACGGAATCATTTCACGATGAACATAATGCTCCACTACATCTTGTTCCTCCCCTGCCCTCCACTGATCCTTCAGTTTTTTGGCAGCCCGTTCAAGCAATTTTCCAACAATCATCGTTGTCCGGGAGGCAACAGTCGGGCCGGAGTCTGGAACCTCTTTTGTATCAGGAGAAGGATACGAAACTCTTTCGTATGGGAGGTCGAGTTCTTTTGCGACAATTTTACTCAACGTCGTATAGATTCCTTGTCCCATATCAGAATTTGAGATTTTTAGTGAGACCTGGTCGTCCTTTGATTTAACCAGTTTTACCGTTGCTTTAATATGGTCTCGTTCGCCACTTCCCGTAAATCCGCAGCCGTGGAGAAATATGGAGGTTCCAATGCCTTTTTTATACCGCTGACTTTGTTGATTGAATCGTTGAAACTCCTGTTTTTTCTTTTTGTAATCTGAGGAATTAAGCAGGTCCTCAATCATTTCTTCTACCAAGATTGGATCGCGGAATATACCTTTAGTGATGGTAGGATCTCCTTGCTTGACGAGGTATTTTCGTTTATATTCAAGTGGTTCGATATTTGCCTGATTACTAAGATGTCCCATATGACTTTCGATACCGGCAAAACTCTGTGGAGCACCAAAGCCTCTGAAAGCGCCATTCGGAACGGTATTCGTCTTTAATACATAGCCTTTTGCATGAAAATGTGGAATTTTATATACACCGGCACTGTTTATTAATGCACGCTGCAGCACGACAGAGCTCAACCCCACATTCGCTCCGCCATCGAGATAGATGTCCACACACAGACTCAAGATATTTCCTTCCTTATCTATGGCCGTTCGATAGTTGAGTTTAGCGGGATGCCTTTTCGTGGTCACCACCATATCCTCCGCACGGTCAAACACGAGCATCACTGATTTTTTGACTGCTTTGGCCGCCACCGCTACGTGACAGGCCATCATGGAAGGAAACTCTTCTTTGCCGCCAAAGCCTCCGCCAGTCGGGCTCTGAACTACTCTGACTTCATCGTCACCACAGGCTAAAGCACTAAGCAAGGCATTTTTAATATAATATAGACATTGCATAGAACCTTGGACTTCAATTTCTTCTTCCTTATAGATGGCGAGCATTCCTTGTGGCTCAAGGTAGACATGCTCCTGATAACCCGTGTCATACACTTCTTCGATGATTCTGTAGGCACTTTGCTCGATGGCTGAAATGACAGCTAAGCTTTCTCCAAACTCATAGCTTGCCATCGTAACCCCAGGTTTTGATTTTTGATGGATCGCTTCGTCCAATGTGTAAATAGCCTGATTCTCTTCAAAATCAACCTTTACTTCATTTAGTAACCTATACAAGGTATCTAGGTCTTCGCCTACGAGCATCAATATCGGCTCTCCAATATAATTGACCCATTCATTTGCAAAAATGGGCTGATCTTCTTGGATAATCTTGACATAATTCGGTCCCGGAATATCCTCGGCTCCAACCACGTCATATCCTTCCGGTAGTTTCGGCAATTGAATGGATTTGATTTTTCCATATGCAATTGGCGATCGGTACAAAACACCATAAACCATATTTTCTACTTTCACGTCACTAATGTAGGGCAGCTGACCCGATACTTTACCACTATGATCCTTTTTGGGCACTGAGGTGCTTATGTCTTTTAGGTTCATTCCAACAACACCCTTCGACTCTTTTTTAAAGGGGACACTTTATTAATAGAAACCTCTTCCTATGATTTTATAAATGAGAATCCTATTTTATGATTCATTTCATTCAAGTTTCGTTGTTTTAATTATATTTTAATATCGAAAGGCTTTACCTATTTATGTAAGAATATTTGACATAGTATTTTCAGCTCATTTGCTTGCTCATTTCCGTTCAACTGCCTCGTTAAAAAAACAAAAAAAAATGCGGCTCCAACCAATCTGCCTGTTTGCATTAAAACAAGCAGTTGGGGTAAGCCGCAAAATCTTAAAAACATAGTAGATTATTTACAAATGCAATCATGATAATAATGAACTGCTTTTTGATACTCCTCCGGTGTATCCATGTCCAACAGTATTCCTGGGTCATCTACATTTAGATACTTCTTTTCATACTTATTAAGGACCACACGCAAATTACTGTCTGGATTGGTTTCAAGAATTTTCTGTTGCACTTCACTAGATAATTTGATGGGGTGACCCCCTTTAAAGTTAAAGCTAGGAATAATTACGTTCCCTTCTTGTTCTGCTAGTTGCTGAACGGTCTCTTTTTTGACAAGCGGACAATCTCCGGGAGTGATAAAAAACATTGGCGCGTTTACTTCGTTGCAGCCCTTTTGAATGGAAGAAAACATTCCCCGATTATAGTTTTCATTGTAAATATATTTTATCTGAAAGGAATAGGCATTTTTATGGATGATTTTTGCCATTTCTACTTGGATGAGTTCTGCTTGAAAACCAGCTACGACGATGACTTTGCTGCACAATCCTTCAAATTTAGAAATCGTTTGCTCTAATACGCTCATTTTTCCCAATGGCAAAGTCATTTTAAATGCATTCGCACGGCTGGAAAATCCTGCTGCCAGGACGATTGCTTCCATTTTCTCACCTTCTACTATTTGTTTAATCTTACTTATATATTCGTCTTGTCGCTATGTTTCGATTACTTCTCAAGTGGAAATTTTTATGGTATTTCGTTGACATGATAATTTTATTTCGTGAAAAATAGTTTAATGAAATTAGCTTGGTTAAATTGTAATAAAGTACATAACATAAATTTAGAGGTGGTTTAATGAAAAACTCAAAATTATTTTATATAGCTTTGCTAATTCTACCTTGGCTAACCCTTCCGTTTTTAGGTAGGAATTCATTAAAAAAATATTTACCAGCCGGGTTATTTATTAGTATATTCACAAAAGCTTTAGACTTGTTCGGTGAAAAGAAAAAATGGTGGAAAATTTATGAAGGGATACCACCATTGGATAGTGCAAACTTTTTTAATTTTGGTCCATATTTTGTAGCAAGTCTTTGGATGTTAAAATTAACTTTTGGTAAATTTCCCTTATATCTAATATCTAATCTAATTCTTCACTTTTGTTTTATTTATCTAGGAGGATTAAAATTACTTAAACGTTTTAAAATAGCTTCCATAGATGGATTAACAAAATCCCAATATTTTACAATACACTTTTTAAGGTGTTTAGTTTTTTACTTTTTTCAATATATCAATAATATTAGTCACAATACAAAAAAGCTTCATTAAAATATCATTTTAAGTTGGTATCCCACCTCCTTCTCAAATAATAGAATATAAAAAGTCACACCCGATAATTGGATGTGACTTTATGTTCTCTTCTAATGTAAATTTTGTTAGACTAAACTCCGCAGGTAGGACTCGAACCTACGACCGATCGGTTAACAGCCGATAGCTCTACCAATTGAGCTAAACCGGCAAATAATTTGAAATGATATTAAGTTTTGTACACGCTGGATAGTTACGTCATCCTGACCTCAGAATGCTTATGCAAGTAGCAGCTCGGTCAGTATGCTGAAGTTTAAACAGGATGCCTATTCGGTGGTGCTCTACCAATTGAGCTAAACCGGCATAATGCTTACGTCATATTTACATAATAATCGGAAAATGAATCTTTTTCAAGATATTTTTCTCAAATTTTAGTGAAAAATGACGGGAGTTAACCCGTGTACAAAGAATTGGCACTAATATATCTTCGAGCGAATTTAAGACACATCTATCTTTTAGAAAAGAGCAAAATTTAAGTAAGGCCTCACTGGATTGGATGAGGCCACACGTTCAATCGTTCGTTGGTTATCCGCAGTATGATTTATCTAGTCTTGCACTCAATCATAGTTATTTCATTTTAATAGGAGTTACGACAGCATATAAATTCTCAGATAGATCATTTACCTTTATTTCAATAACTTTATATTCAGTCCCTCCACTGTTAAATGAATTTTTAGTCGTTTTAATTTTTAATTCATGGTTGTTCATAGCTATTTCTTCCTTCCAATCAAATTACTCACAGAAGTTAATTTATGTTGATGGAGAAGAAACGTGCATGATTTTTAACAAAAAATTATTTTTAAGCAGCCATTCGAGATCCCCCCTAACCTTCAACTTGACTCATCTTTCTCTACCCATATCTTTCTCAACATGACCTTATTTAAATGCTTCATTCCAACTATACTAAGATTCATCCAAATCCAGCTATAAAACTGGCTAAATAGGAAAACGCCTGCTACCACTGTTCCACTTACCTGCCTTGAAATAGAAGGGCCTAACACGGGGAACTGAAATATATAAAGTAAAATAAGAATCCCAAACGAAAGAGATGTTCCACCCATGACCGAAACCATAGATCCCGTTTTATAGAATTTAAATCCTATCCCTAGGGCAATCCCGAGAAGTCCAGTGGTAAACAGGAAAATAAGTACTTCACTTGGCTGGAGGATGATCAATAATAGAGTAGTGACCGCATATGTTAACAGACCAATTCGAATAGAAAGGACGGTTGCGAGGATAATCGGTCCGGTAGCCATAATGCTAAGCGCATAGCCAATCCCGCCTATCAATCCTGCCGATTGAAGGATAGCAGCGAACCCACCCAATAGGCTCCCTACAACAAGATTCATATTCTTGGTATACGGAACGGCTGTAATCCGATGCTTCTTTTTAAATATTCCCAAAGTCCAAGTTATCAATCTCATAAGCATCCTCCTCGAATTGATAAATGGCGCTCCAATCTGCCCCAGTTCCTCATAGAGTATGGAAATTGAACCATCTTTAACATCTATTCTTGGATCAACAATTGATGCCTGAATTTTTTAAAAGGACAGGCGGAAGATCATTGTCCCTATGATTCTTTATACCAATCGATGTTCCAATGTACCTAGATGTTTGCCCATTTAAATCGGGACATCTCCCCACTCTTGTACGTATGAATATACTGCAGTATGGAGGTGTCAATCATGAAAGGACTATATAGAGATGATCCTTTAAGCCGGAAACAATTAACGGACTGGAAAAAGAATGCGATAGAGAAATTCTCTACTAAAATGAGTGACAAAGACAAACCCTTTCCCTGCATCCCTGCCACTATTGGATTCGCAAAGAATCAGCTGCGATACAGCTTTATTGGGAATCCACGAGAAGCTTCTACTGTATTTGAACTTGCTGAAGCCTTGAGCAGCTACACAGAAGTTTCAAGGGAAATTGGAAGCAACACATCACTGATTGTTTTTTATGAAACGCCTGAGGACATGAAGATGGCCTATACGGTTGAAGAGTACGAACAATTATTTTGGAACCATCTCAGTGGCTTACGGAGCATCGACCCATATGATTGGCCAGAGGATATCCCTATGGACCCCCATCTTCCAATATGGGAGTTTTGTTATCATGGAGAGAAATATTTTATATACTGCGCAACCCCTGCCCATAAGAATCGAAAAAGCAGGCATTTTGATGAACTGATGCTCGCGATTACTCCTCGCTGGGTCCTTAATGAATTTAATAAGTCACCCAATTTTGCAAAAGGGATTAAACAGCAAGTTAGAAAAAGACTGGCAGCCTACGATTCCGCTCCGATCCATCTCGATTTAAACAGTTATGGAGCAGAGGATAATTTTGAGTGGAGACAATATTTTCTTCGTGACGATGATACGTCATTGTCCAAATGCCCCTATCATCGGTTTATTAACTTTTTTAAATCGGATAAATAACGAGAAGAGATACCGGAAGTTCTCTTGCAAGCAAAAATAACCAACAAATTAGATTACAAATTTGTTGGCCATTTTATTTTACATTTTGTATATTGCAATAAGTAACGGAACCTGTTGAGGATCTCTCCTCTGCCTCTTATACAGATATTTTTCTTTCTCCGATTTCCTTAAGGCCAGCACGGATGAGCAGGAAGACAACTACCCATGAAGCCAGCATTAAAAAAATCTGTCCAAATGGGAACATTCCTGTTATGGGAGTGTCCCATAACGCATGCATCAATACCACTAAAACAAAGACGCGTAAAAACCTAAAACGGAATAGCATTTTAAGATTAAATGGATGGTCCCCTTGCACTCTGCAGAATGCTGCACCAGTCAGCGCCGCCCAGGCAATATGCCCGCCGGGAGCAAAGATTCCTCGAAACAGGATGGTATTGTAGAGATTTGCACCATCCCCAGAAAGCAATGACCTTAGTGCATAGCCCGCTGTTTCAAACGCGGCAAAACCCGCTCCAACGGCTGCACCAATGAGAAGCCCGTTAAGTATATATCTGTATTTTCGGTATCTCACAAACGTAATGACCGTTATAGCTTTGGCCAGTTCCTCTGCAATGCCAATTGTAATCGGATTGATCATATTTTTCAGAATATCGAAAAACACAAGTGCGACTAACATCGAGAGAACTCCGCCGATCAACACGATATAAATCACCCTATAAAAAGCAATATTTTGCGGAGCATTCATTTCCCAAAAGAAGATTAACGTTGTAAACGGAACAGCAAATGCGCCAACAATAATCAGTCCAGGTATAAAGTTTACATTACCGAAATATGTCACACCCATGTAAAATCCTGCGAAGGCCAGAAGAGCAATGATAAATACCCTTGCAAAAAGCCACGGTTTCGGCCAAGTGTCTTTCACTTCTGAAATCTTGGGTGTCGTTAGTGCCGTTCCAACGATAAACAGCCGTTCAGCTTCCAGTTCACTATGATTCCGGAACACACGCGAAAATACATTTTGAAATTTCGGCTCAACCGAGCGTTGGTATTTCGGAACCATATCGACATAATGGGCAAACTCATAAAAAAAACTGTTTTCATCTTCTTGTGTGTTATCCTTAATAAACCTTTCGCCGCAGCTTATGCAGAACTTCACTCCATCTGGATTGGAATAAACACATTGTGGGCATTTCAAACACCTTCACCCCTTTTGGTTAGCAAAAAAAACATCCTCACAAAGAGGATGCCCAAAAACAGGTAAATTATTTTCATAAATGTTCTAACCCCAAGATTTGGGTCATCATCAAAAACCTTGCTCAGATGCTTTTAATCAGCTTGATCTCTCCATTCTTAGGGATAAATTCACTGATGTTTTCATATTTTTCTTCCGTTTTAGAAAGGTCTCGGTCCTCCACAACATATTCCTTGAAGGAGCAGCAAAAGAGCTTTCGAGCCACTTTTCCTTTTTCACCAATCAAATTAAACCAGCCTTGTCCAACATAAAAAGGGTTTGTGAGTATATTATCAATGACATACACGATACGGTCTTTTTCTTCCCCTGGGTTAAATTTTGTTTTAGATGAAAAAGCCAAGATAAAATAGTTTTTATACCGATCAAATTCTAGTAATTGAAGATGGTACTGCTTATGCTGTCTTTGATTGAAATCACTCAGGACTATTTTGATACTTTTTTCCACATCAATTTCAAATTTACTAGCATCCTTCCAGCTCGATATACGGGAATCAAAAATGGACAGTGTTAATATATAATATGCTTCAAAATTTTGGGGATCAAATACTTCATTACCAGCCTTTTCATCTTCCGGTACTACAATATATTTTTTATAGTCAGCAAAGAAATTTTCAATCATATCGAATACCCTCTTTCATACCTTGATAGAATGGATGAATAATATGCTTTGACCTATTTTTATCAGTGACTATTTGCATAGTGAAAACAACATCCTGTGTGAGCATATCATTACTTTTTTAGCACAGTTTTTCCAGTATGAACCAGTGATTTGAATTGTATATAATATATTCTTTTATAAAAATTAAAAATCCTGCTTAATCTTGCAAAAATCCTCATTTTTCACCCTTTTAATTAGAAAGTCCCATGATAGAATGAATAATTTGTCGTGTATTCGTGAATCCATCCTAAATATATTCAAATTTTGTATAAAAAAATAGCTCAGTAATGTAATTACTAAGCCACTTTCCACAAACGATGCTAACATCTTACATATTTACGTTTGAAACCAAGTTTTCCTCGATCGATTTCCTTTTGGATATTTTCGGAAGCGAGGAGAATCTTGCTTTTTTTCTTGTCCCGCTTAATTTCTACTGGGCCTACTTCTTTTGCCGTTTCAACCGCCTTATCATGGAGCGGTACATAGGAAATCCCGACTGTGTACATAAAATTATTCATAGCGGATTTTGTTCGATCAGGAGCATCGTGAATCGTATTTTTCACCTGATCTAGCAAGCTTTCAATCTTGCTTTCGCTAAATTCACTGTCCTTGCGATTACCTAACAACCAGCAATAACAACTCCATCCTGCCGACATTTTAAGTTCTTCACCGCTTGCAATCCATTTATCAGCAACATCTTGTGCAATATCAGTTTCGGCCAACGTTACGGCAACCACATAATCAGATAGCATATAAAAATACGCCCCATCGATCCAACGCTCAAAATCTGCCTCCGTCATGATCATGGGGTCCGCAATGACACCGGCAAAATACATGGCATCGTAGTTCCCGGTTGCATAAAGCTGCTCGGCGAGAGGCTGATTTTTCTTGATTTTCTTTGCAAGCGGCTTCATTGCACCTGTAGCTACTCCAAAAAGCGGTTCGTGTGCACCATTACTTGTGTATATCTTTTTCGTACGTTCCTTGCCGAGGGCTTCAAGTTCCTGCATAACCGTTTCGAAATCCATCGTTTGCACTCCTTCCTTTTTATCAAAGTAATTGAAAATATAAGATGATTCTTCCACTCTTGAAAATGAGATAACCTTTAAGTTATTTGCGGTAGTAATATAATAAATTCTGTCCCCTTCCCCTTTTCACTTGCCACTTGTATTTTACCTTTAAAAGAACGGACAATTTGGAAACTTACCATCATTCCTAGTCCTGTTCCACTCTCCTTTAAGGTATAAAAAGGGGATCCAAGTCTATCAATTTGTTCTTTTGTCATTCCAATCCCTTGATCCTTAATAGTAATCTTTATATATCCATCCGCTGTTGAACAACTTGTAATCCAGACAATTCCACCATCTGGCATAGACTCTATCGCATTTTTCAAAATATTTATCAATAATTGGTTTAATTTTTGAGGATTAGCATGGATCCAACCGTTGTTATAAAAATCAGTTTTAATCTCAACATTATGGCTTAGAGAGTAACTTTGAATCATATTTACAACACGTTGTAACTGATAACCTACGTCAATTCTCCCATTGTTATTTATGGAGGGTTTACCAAAAGATAAAAAATCATTTATTATTTCATTTGCGCGATCTAGCTCTTCGATAGAGATATGAATATATTCCTTCTTTTTCTTCGGCAAATCAGGCTCGTTTAGAAGTTGCAGAAAGCCACGAGTCACTTGCATCGGGTTTCGAATTTCATGAGCAAAAACGCTGGCTAACTCACTAATTACTTTTAATTTCTCAGTGTTTTGCATCTCTGACCGAAGTTGGTGAATCTCCCTGATAGCTTCGTATAACACAGTGAAGAACCAAGTAGCGGCGACTACAAAGAGAAGATGAATAATCTGTACTTTAAAATAATCTATTAAAAAACCTCTTAGAATACAAAATAAAGTAAGGCCAATAAGACAGTAGTAAAGGGAAAGACCAACCGCAATTTTAACTCTTTTTTCTTTTTTTGAACTTGCAAACGATTTTTGAAATAACAATATTACAGGCAGTGCAAATAATAAGACAAGAACAGTATTATAAAATCCTAAACTGATTCCAAAATAAAGTCGAAAAAATATGATTAGCGCTGATAGGAAAATGCCTGACCAAAAACCGCCGTAAAGCGTCCCTAATAATAGAGGAATAATTCTTAACTCCAAGCGAGCATTTTGTCCAAAACTCACTGGGAAAGACATACAAAATAATATGGATATACCCCACAAAACGGACATTATTACTGTCTTCTTTTTAGTGCTTTCTACCTTCTCCGTTATAAATGTAAAGTAAATAAAAATGGGTATTACCATAAACGCCAGTTGCAGCAAAAAATCCTTTATTATACTCATCTTTGTTACCCTTCATATTCTGTTCATTATCTGATTGGTGCAGAAAAAATTGATTTTCATTTTATCTACTGACCGAACAAACATAACTATTTCATATTATACTTTAAAGTTATCATACTTTGTCTATTTTTGAATTTTCTTTAAAATACGGGATGGACATTTCTCCCGAATAACCTAAAAATCAAAAAATCCCCAATCAAAAAACACCAGCGACTCAACCGTCCTGATGTTTTTTTGACATACTATTAAAATAATTTTCCTAAATAATATGGCATTTGGCGTCGCCACCAAATCCAATCATGCGAAACATCTTCGCCCCACTCATCAAACAATGCAGGAATTTGTTTTTCTTCAAAGGTTTTTTTTAATGTAAAGTATGAAGGCAGCCCTTCCTGTTCCCAATCACCCAGACCAGTGCAAATAATGATATCTGCTGAACGATATCGATCAATAAACCAGCCGTCATTTTGATTCCATATGTAATCACTCGGTGAATTTTCATATACAAGCGGATCATTTCCGTAATCCCCAAAAAAGTAACGCGCATCGTAAATACCGCTCAGTGCAACGGTTGTTTGGAAGACATCCGGATGTCGCAAGAAAAAGTTCAGTGCATGGTATGCCCCCATACTACAACCCGTTGTCATCATTGGATCAAACCAGCCTGTTTTATGTTTAATAAATGGAATAGCTTCTGAAATCACATAACGGTCATATGCCGCGTGAGCTAAGGCACGGTCATGCGCCGGTTTTGAGTCGTGCAGCCAACTTTCGGTATCAATACTAGACAATGTAAAAAACTGAACTTTTCCGGATTCAATAAAGTCATGACATACATCAATCATTCCAAAATCATAATATTCCGTATGCGTCCCTCCAGATGAAGGAAAAACTACAATTGGCATGCCACTGTGTCCATATCTGTTCAACACCATTTCACGGCCTAATTCGCCGCTCCAATGGTGTAACTGTTCTATATGCATATAAAAAATCTCCTATCCCTTTACATTTGCAATGCTGTAATTTTTTCGTTTATGGACAAAGCGGATAATCTCATCTACTTCTTCCTGTGAATCTGCATTAATCGCATAAAATTGATTACCTTGAAGTTCCGCAAACGCATCAGGCATGCGCTGTTCAAACTTCACACGGTCGCCAAATTGTTCATAAATAGCATTCGTATCATGTTTATAGTCATACACATCACGTTGTGTAACACCGACACAAAACTGGTTATCGACATCGGGCTCTTTGAATTCTCCTCCTGTTACAAGCGAAGCATACTGTGCAAATAAATCAATGGAGTACGCGAAATTGTACATATCAACCGTGTAGCCGCCAGCCAAGCGGTTATTGTATTCAAGTGCAACATAATCCCCATTTTCTAATTTAAAAAACTCAATATGGAAAAAGCGTTCTTTCATGCCAAAAGCTTTCACAATCGCCTTTCCATAAGCCTCGAGTTTTGGATCGATTTCTTTTTGAATCACATAAGCTAAATCCAACTGACCATTTACGAGTTCCAGTGTTGGCACATTATAGGTAAAGCTGGTTTGGAAAACAATGTTCCCTTGCTGATCCACTAAACCATCAAATGTACAAAGCACGCCTCCTTCGACATATGGTTCTAAGAAGTAAACTTGCGCTTCTCCCCATTCTTCTTCAAAATGGCGTACATCCTCTTTTGAACTTAATTTAAAGGTTGCAGCGGATCCCACTCCATTATCAGGTTTCGCGATAACTGGCAGTCCTAAGTCATTAATAGCTTTAGATAAATCCTTTTTAGTTTTTACGACTCTTCCTTCTACCACAGGCACATCTGCTTGTTTAAACAACTTTTTCATTTCAGATTTATATTTAACTTTTTTCAAGTCATTTGATTTATTGCCGAACACGTTAAATTGCTCACGCAACTGTGCATCAAGTTCTAACCAGTATTCGTTATTGGATTCAATCCGGTCAATTGGACCATGTTTATAAAATAAAAATGCAACTGCACGTTTCACTTCATCGACATCTTCTAAATTATTTACACGATAATATTCTGTTAAAGAGTTTTGTAATTCGCTACCTAATTGGTCATATGGCTCTTCGCCAATTCCTAATACCTTGACACCTGCATCGTTTAAACGATGAGCAAATGGCTGAAAATTACCTGGATAATATGGTGATATCAAAATATAATTCATACAAAAAGCCCCTTTCACAGAATCAAAAAATTCATTATTTTCTCAACTAGGGTACAATTATTTCAATATATATTCAATATAAACTTTCAAAAATTTTCAAAAAATTGATAGATTCCTATTTTGTTCAGATTCAGTCAAATATAAATATTCAATTCATTCAAGACCACTTCACACTTAAGAAACGTAAACATTCTGGCAAGTGTTTTGCCCAAGCTTTTTCATTATGTTCTTCATCCGCAAAAATATTTAAACGAATGCTATCAATAGGAACAGAGCCTTTTATCAGTTGTTTATAATACTTAAGCGAGCAATCGATATAGGCCTGTTTCATATTCCCATACATCATTTGTCGATCGGTATCGTCACCCTCCTGAGTCCCCACTTGAATGTACACACGTTGTTCAGGATCCAACTCTTTCCCGGCAATATAACTGTCAAAGGCTTTACTTGTAATCCAATTGGCTAAAGAAAAAATACCTAAACCACCAATTTGTTCTTTATATTCAATACCCATAAAAGCCGAAATATTTCCTCCAAGTGAACTGCCAATCACCGCTGTATGATATTTATCCGCCTTTGTTCGATAATGCTCATCGATAAACGGCTTCACGACCGTCATGACAAACTCAGCAAACTCCGCTCCTCTTCCGCCTAGTTCAATATCTTCAGGAAGTGGGCTTTCAGTAATTTTCCAAGGCGTATATTCATTAATTCGATCTTGTCCAGCGTTATCGATCCCCACAATAATCATCTTCGGTAAATCGGGGTTTTGTTTAATTGCCGGAATTACTTTCCATGAATACCCGCTATAAGCTTCACTACTATAGAAAACATTTTGTCCATCATGCATATAGACAACTGGATAATTTTCAGCCACATCTTTATCATAATTTTTCGGCAATAAAACACGCACACGACGAGATTCATTTTTATAAGACATATGTAATTGATGTGTTTCTAGTTTTAAATAAAAATAGGATTGGTTCATTTTACCTTCCTCGCTGCTTGATATTACATTAAATATACTGAATAAATCTAATGTTCACAATACAAAAAAATAAGAAAAAAAATGACCTCCCACCTAGGATACAAATTGGAGGTCATTTTATGAGACATTTCATGAAGTCTACCTACATCAAGTAGTTTTAATGTAAAGTGAATCTTTAAAAGCATTACTCCATTATTTTACTTAAAGGACCAAAGATGTATTGAAGCAGAGTAAGAGGCCCCGGCACGTTTTCTAGGTTAAAAAAGGCAATCAATTCTGACAATAACAGGATTGCTGAAAATGTTATGATATCTGCCTTCGACGCCTTTTTGAGTCTCTTCCACTCGAATAACACAATGATTACCAAAAGTCCTTGTATGCCTAATACTGTGACCCAACTCCATTGCATTACTCCTTCACCTCGTCTCTAGGTAGGGCTGCGGGCGGACCAATGTAACCAGGTCTCCTTATTTTTGCATTCACTGTTATATGGACCTCGACCTCTGGGAATTTCTCCTCCCAGTGATCCTGCACTTTTTTCCATTCCTTCGGGTAGTGTTGATGAAATTTCCTCCCAAAATCGATGACATCTGTCTTGAAATCCTTTTGAAGCTTCTCAACGGTTTGGCCTACTCTTTTCTTTAAGGCGGCTTCGAATTCCCCCTGGATTTTCATCAGGACATCCTCATTCAGTAGATTTAGCTGCGTTTCGTTTTGAACAATATCTCCTTCAATCGCGATATTTAGATGCATCATCCAGCGATTTTCTTTGATTTTAGGTCTAAAACTCATCTTTCCTATCGTCGGTGTCATCGTAACTTTACCGTCCTCACCTTTAGGCTTAACGGATATGGTACTCCTTTTCACCTCGTCCTTTAACCAAAGTAAACCACGTGTCTCTTTCATGTTTAACGTTCCAATCATTTTATCTTTCTTATATACAGCCGTTCCCTCAAAAACAGGTATGGTCTGATTCGATTTCCTTGTTTTATCATTTTGGGACAACTTTTTTATATAAGGCATAGACACACTTTCACTCTCACCCATTAACCCCATGTCGACATCTTTTAGTGTTGTAATCATTCCATTTTCAATTTGTGATACTTTTCTCAGGGCCTCCCCTGAATATCTTTCTAAAGGTGGAATTAATGTCAAAATATCTCTCGCTTCCCCTTTACTAACATATAAAAGTGATTTTCCTCTTGGACTTGGATGGCGTGCCAAAAAATCGATTTCTTTACGTATACCGTTTTTAGCAAGCTCGTCTCCAAAAATAAAAAGTTTACATTGACCCCAGAACAGTCTCCTCGGTACATTGAGTTGTAACTTGGAAATGGCATTTGCCAGATTATCGCCTATTCCTTCACGAACAAAAGTGGAAGCTGAGCTTGGATCCTCTCCTGTTTGTCCGCTTGTAATGGTACGTGGGATAAATATCTGGACTGAGATTCTTGTTTTTCCATCTTCTAAACGGTCGATGGCCGCAGCAGTAATAATGGCAATATCTGGCAATTCCACCTGATCCCAACAGCCAGAAAGAGTGGGAATACAAAAGCACATGATGGAAAGTAGAATCTTCTTCAACTGCTCTCACTCCTTTTCCTACGTACCAAAGCAATGATGAGCAAGAAAAGGGGCAGGATCGTCTGAACCATCACAAAATAAAATGGCTGAATTTTTGTCATGTAGTCTATTAATTCGACAATATTAGGGATGCCCCAATAACTTAATAAAATGATAAGCAGACTTAAGGGAAACACAATCAGTCGGTAATCCGAAAGCCTTAATAATTGCGCAAGTCCCAAACTAGCTACATATAAAAAAACAGTTACTTTAACAAAATTCCCGAGTACCCAGGAAGCCGTAATGATCACTTCAAAGTTTTCAAAAAATCCCATTACACTTATGGCACGGACGTTCGAGTATACAGGATAAAATTGATTGACGGATGAAATACCTAATAAAGTGAGTACAAAAAAGTGAATATATAAAAGAAAAAGCATGATGAAAAGAGCGATTTTCATCCCTGACTTTAGACCCGTCTTGGGGCTATTGATATAAGGATAAATGAAGGCTAAAAGAAACAATTCACTGAACCAGGCTGTATGTACAAATCCTCCCTTCATAACCGGGAGGAGCCCATTCTCTAAAATAGGTAGCATAAAAGTAACATCAATATCCTTCAATAATAAAAGGAGCGACACAGATGTACTCATGTATAGTGTCGTGCAAATAACGGCGGACCTGGCAATCACTTCAATCCCGCCCCTCACCGCTAGTGCGCTGACAAACATGATGCTGATGGAAAATACAAGGCTAGGGGTTTCAAACATCACGTTGCCAGAGATGAAATCAGAATATTGTCTGATGATTAGCCCTGTATCATGAATATAAAAGGAAACGAGGAAAACACCAAATAGCTTTCCGACTGCTTTCCCAAGAATTTTTTCACTATATTGTATGGGATTCAACTTTGGAAACAATTGATGAAGCTTCCAGACGATGTATACCGTTATAAATCCGATTAAAGAACCTGCGATCGGCGTCATCCACATGTCATGCCGTGCAAATCTTCCAGCTATAGACGGAATGGAAAGAATACCTGTAGCAATAACGGTTGGAACCATCATTATCTCCATGTGAAGGTTTGATATTTTACCTTTTTCTAGCATGTCAATTTCACCGCCATTTGTACCTTATTCACCGCCGCCATTATTAGGACCAGGCTTTATGTTTGTTCCTTGTCTTACCGCATTAATTTCACCTGTCAGTTGAGGGCGTCTGTTCATTTTCCATAAGGGAGAACGAATGAGAGTATCCTTCAACGGATGTTTTTGTAGTGTAGCGATTGGACTCAAGTAGGGGAGCCCAAAGGACCGTAAAGTTGATAGATGGATCACGAGTAGAATTAACGCAAGCATGACCCCGATTAGCCCGACAAAGCCTGCTAGAATGATAATTGGGAACCTTAGTAATCGGATGGCTAGACCAATCGAATAGCGAGGTACCATAAAGGAGGCAATCCCTGTAATACTCACCACAATAATCATGGGTGCAGAAACAATCCCCGCCTGAACAGCTGCCTCTCCAATGACAAGTGCCCCTACGATACTGACAGCTGAACCGACTTGTCTAGGAAGACGTACTCCAGCCTCCCTTATGGCTTCAAAGGTAATTTCCATCATAATCGCTTCAACAATGCCCGGAAAGGGGATGCCTTCTCTAGCCGATGCTATACTTAGCAACAAGGCAGACGGGATCATTTCCTGATGAAACGTGACTATGGAAACATAGATGGAAGGGAGAAATAAGGCGATTACTAAAAAAGAAACCTGAGAGATCGGATAATGGCCCCTATCCAAAAACGTTCGTAATAGTCTTCTGGGGATTGAAATAAACTAAAAAAACTCACTGGTGCCACCAAGGAAAAGGGGGTCCCTTCAATAAGCAAAACGGCTCTGCCCTCTAGTAAATTACCGCAAACCACATCAGGGCGCTCGGTATACAAAACTTGCGGAAAGGGAGAATAGGGATTATCCTCAATGAATTGTTCGATATACCCACTTTCCAACACTCCATCAATATTTATTCGATTCAGACGGTTTTCTATTTCCTCAATTAGAGCTTTATCTACTATTCCCTCTATAAAAGAAATTACCACCTTTGTCTTTGTATATTTTCCTATATAGACGGTCTTCATTTTCAAAGCAGGGTCTTTTATAATTCGACGCAATAATGATGTATTTACACCAAGAGATTCAGTGAAACCTTCTCTTGGTCCTCGAATGGATGTTTCCGCCTGTGGCTCTTCAATGGTGCGTTTTTCAAATTTCACTAAACCTAAGGAGAAAGCCTCTTCAAATCCATCAAACAACAAAACTGGGTTTCCAGTGGAAATGGCATCGATACAGGCGGAAATCGTCGTGACCCGGTTGATGTTTGAAATGGGTAATCTATTTTTTATAGAAAGCAGGAAGTCTGTTTCATCCAATTCACTTGTATCTAACAGTGTCTCAAGCACTTGTTGTTCTAACTGTTGAGTATCGCTTAATCCCTCTATATAGATAATAGCAGCGTCTTTCTTATCAACAATAAAGGTTCGGAAAATGACATCTGAACTTTCCTTGTACAGAGAGGAGAAGTATTGTATATTGCTTTCAAGTGTTTTCGATAAAGGGCTGTCCTTTGATAAAGTCTGATGTGGAGCTTTATGATCTTTCACTTCTTTCTTCATGAAAGGACTCCTTCTAACACGAATCACCTCATTTTCCTCCTTTTTCTTCACATATTATTAATTCCCTTATATTTTTGAAAAGTATTCAGAATGGAAGGATATTAAATCTTTTCTAATCGGATATTGTTTTTTAGATTTCCGCCCCCCATCCATTTGTCCTTTTTGTCACGAAGTGTTCAAATCTTTTTGACTTGTTTATGAACAGATTCCTTAAGAACTCCAAATTTAAAATCAATGAATTTATAATGACAATGTAAATAAGTTGATTACATTTATAATTGCTATTAAACCTTATTCAATCTTTCCCACTAACTAAGAACCTAGAAAAATTAAAAAATTAGCAATCATTCACAGGAGGAAATTATAAATGAGTATGTTTTGTTTTCAATGTCAAGAAACTGCAAAAGGAACAGGTTGTACAGTTGTTGGAGTATGTGGAAAAAAAGATGATTTAGCCAATATGCAAGATTTATTGATTTATACAATGAAGGGATTAGCGATTGTGAGTACAATGGCACGTGGAATCGGGATTAATCAAAAGAAAATCGATGAATATATTGTAAATGGTCTTTTTATGACGATTACCAATGCCAATTGGGATAAAAATGAGTTTTTTCATACAGTAAGAAAAGGTTTAAACCTCCGGGAAGAAATTAAAGCGGCCATTACCAATGCTGGGTACACGTTAGACAATAATAGCGATTATGTTACATGGGATGCTGAAACCAATCATCAACTAGAAATGAAATCTGCTTCGCAGGAAGTTAGTATTTTAGCCACAAAAGATGAAGATATTCGTTCATTAAGAGAGTTAGTAACATACGGTTTGAAAGGAATGGCTGCCTATTTAGAGCATGCGGCAAACCTTTA
The DNA here is from genome assembly GCF_042136325.1 of Neobacillus sp. KR4-4. Classification (NCBI taxonomy): domain Bacteria; kingdom Bacillati; phylum Bacillota; class Bacilli; order Caryophanales; family Bacillaceae; genus Neobacillus; species Neobacillus sp. KR4-4. Next base: position 7,465 of record NZ_JBHHJU010000042.1, on the reverse strand, counting down.
CTATGAAAATGATGAGCTAAATGCGTTTATGCAAAAAGCACTAGCCATGATTACAGATGATTCTGTAAGTATGGAACAATTGATTGAACTTTCAATGGAATGTGGAAAGTATGGCGTTCATGCCATGGAGCTTTTAGATACCGCCAATACATCCACATATGGTCATCCGGAAATGACGAAAGTAAACATTGGGGTACGTCAAAATCCGGGAATTTTAGTGAGTGGCCATGACCTGAAAGATATCGAACAGTTATTAAAACAAACGGAAGGCACGGGAGTAGATGTGTATACACATAGCGAAATGCTGCCGGCACACTATTATCCAGCCTTCAAAAAATATGACCACTTTGTCGGTAACTATGGAAATGCATGGTGGGAACAAACTCGTGAATTCGAAAGCTTTAACGGTCCGATTTTAATGACAACCAACTGTATTGTTCCGCCAAAGGAATCTTATAAAGGAAGAATGTATACCACTGGGGCAACGGCTGTTGAAGGTGTAACCTATATTCCAAAAAATGAAGATGGAACAAAAGATTTCTCTGTTATCATTGAGCATGCAAAGAAATGCCAGCCGCCAGTAGAAATTGAAACAGGTGAAATTGTTGGAGGATTTGCGCATAATCAAGTGGCTCAAGTAGCGGATCAAGTGGTAGAAGCGGTGAAAACTGGTGATATTAAACGATTCTTTGTCATGGCTGGCTGTGATGGCCGCCATAAGAGCAGAACGTATTATAAAGAGTTTGCCGAAGAGCTTCCACAAGATACGATTATTTTAACAGCAGGTTGTGCAAAATATCGATATAATAAGCTGGATTTAGGTGATATCAACGGAATTCCAAGGGTACTGGATGCAGGGCAATGTAACGATTCCTACTCTTTAGTTATGACGGCATTGAAGCTGAAAGAGGCATTCGGATTAGAAAGTGTAAATGAATTACCGTTATCTTACAATATCGCATGGTATGAGCAAAAAGCGGTGATCGTATTCTTATCTTTACTATACTTGGGTGTGAAAAATATTCACGTTGGCCCAACATTACCAGCTTTCTTATCACCAAACGTAACGAACTTCTTAATTGAGAATTTTGGTGTAGGCGGCATTTCCAATACGAAAGCCGACTTGGAAATGTTCATGAACAGCACCATTGAAATGCAAGAAGGAACATTAGTTTAATCATAAACGAAGGTCCCGACTAGGATAAAGGAGTAAAGAAAGGGAAAGTATCAATGGCTTTCCCTTTTAACTATTTTACTTCTAAGGAGAAGGCATAAAAAGCATCGCCATGAGATAAATTCTCTTCCTTTTCATCCATCCACCATACTCCATAAGAGTAATAATAAAGCCCTTTTTGTATAGGTGCAGAAAAATGATTATCCTTAACAACAATTTCAGTTTCTTGGTTATTGCTTATCTGCAAAACATGGAATTTATTTGGTTTTGGTTCATAATCCATCACGAAAGTTATTTTCTCTCCAGGTTTTACTTCTATTGGCTTTTTACTTTTTAATAGTTCAATTGTTCCAACAGAATCGACGCATTCACCTTTTCCATTCTCTTGCCAACAATAAGTACCAAGCACAGTTTCAAATCTTTTATTATTGATTTCTATAAAGGCTTTAGGCGGCTTTCCTCCTGCCGATCCATTATTTGAACAACCTATTATGGCAAGTCCAAAAAGAGCTATGAATATTAAAAACCATCTCTTCATACACATTCCCCCTTTTACTGTATATGACGGACTAGTTTGTATTAAGTTACGAGACAGTTTTGACGGATTTAGCATTAGAAGTTAACACAAATGTGTATAAACATGAAGTTTTACAAACAAAACTTTCCCCTTCTTTAGAAAAAATTTTAACAGAATTAAAATACTGCCCTACACTGATCACAGACCGACATTTCCAAATCGTTGGGTGGAATCCTGCTGCAGCCTATGTTTTTCTGGATTTTGAACAAATTCCTTTTGAACAAAGAAACTTAATCCGCTTAGTGTTTACGAGGAAAGAGTTGAGGTCTTTAGCTGTCAATTGGGAGCATTGAAACAGTTTCTAAAAATAGCACTAGCGCCGTTCCATTTTTCTGTTTGGTACATACTTTGTGATTACGAATGAAAAGAAGGCAATTAAAGGGGTTAAGTTCATGATCAACGTTTTATTTGTATGCCTGGGGAATATTTGCCGTTCACCGATGGCTGAAGCTTTGTTTCGCAACTTAGTCAAAAAAGCAAATTTGACAAACAAAATCGCAGTTGATTCCGCTGCAACCAGTTCATGGCAAATCGGATTCCCACCCCACGAAGGAACTCTTGATATTCTGAAGAAATACAATATCTCTTCAAATGGGCTTGTTGGACGACGACTAAAGAAAGAAGACTTTTGGAAATTCGACTATATTATCGGTATGGACGAAAGCAACATAAAAAATATTTACAGGATAACCGGGAAGACTAAACATCCAAAGATCATTAGGCTGCTGGACCTGACCAAATACAGGAAAGATGTCCCCGATCCATTTTATACAGGTGATTTTGATGAAACCTATCGTCTTGTTTCAGCTGGCTGCCAGGTATTACTCAAGAAAATACGGAGCGAACAAAACTTATAACAACAAGGCATCCACTTTTTTATGTAAATAAAGAAAAATTGAATTGCATTTCTACTTCAACTAATCTCTTTTCATCTCCCATTAAGAAATGAGATAAATATAGCATTAACTATCCCTGATAATGTATTAGCAGTTCCATGACAAATCCAACTTGCTAAAAACCCGTACTTTAAATAGACAAAGCTAAATAGTATACCAGGTAAAAAATAGAGCGGAAATGAATAAAGGTCAGGTCCATGAACGAAAGCAAAGAAACATGAAACTAGTATCACCCAGCCACTTATTAATTTTTTATCTTTCCTTTCAAATACTCGGTAGTAAACCTTATTCGCTGCATTTACTAAGAATATAAAAGTTTTAGAAATACTTTTATTCACGTTTTTCTTTGTTTCGAGAGGCTTTTTTATAAACGTGTGATGGAGGGCTAGGTACGGCAAATAAACAATAAGAAGGAAGCGGAATAGAAATTCTTCACTAAAAGGTCCTATGATCCCTAACAATAAAATCTCGCCAGCAGTAGTAAGTTCTTGATGCCCTAAATATTGAGCATTACCAACCGATAATGGCTCTTTAGCAAATAATGCTGGAAAATAGAAATAGGAATACAACAAAAAAAGCACCAATATTGCTAATAGAACGGGTAACAATACCACTCTATCAAAAGCCTTGACTCTAACGAATTGTTTATAGAAGTGCTTCCTTAGGTCCGGAGAAACAATCCAGAAATAAATTAACATAATTGAAGGTCCAAGAAAAATGTCTATATCGTTATCAGAAATACCTAAATGAAACCTATCGTTCAAAAACATAATTGTTAGCATTAGTAATATAGAGGCTAGAAAAAATAAAGATACATTCTTTAATATTCGCATGAATTTTTCACACCCTATGCCTTTTATACATAGTTATGTAGACAAGCTATTCCGTATAACATTTAATTGCGAACTTCTTTCTATCAAACCCTCTTGCTTTTAGCACACCCATTATTTTAATTGCGCTCCTCCACAAGTAAATCGGAATTTTTATGTTTTTTATATGCCAATGGGGTCATGTTCATCGATTTTCGGAATTTATCAATGAAATAGCTTGTGCTGTTAAATCCTACTTGATAGGCAACATCTGTGACATTTGCTTCTGGTTGTTGTAGTAAAACTAAACTTTTTTGAATTCGAAAATCGGTTACATAGTTCAAAGGGGATGTCTTTAAAATTCGTTTGAAGTATCGACAACATTCAGAGCGGCTTAATTGACCTGCTCGTGCAATATCTTCTAAAAGGATTTTTTCAGCATAATGGAGGTGAATCCAATGTAACATTTGCTTCATTCGATGATTCTTCACCATTTCCGGCTGTTCGTACTCTAATTGAATACCATTCATAATGAGGTTCTTCCACATTAACGAGAGATGGTGGCTGATGTCGATTTCATAATATGGTGGAGATTCTTTTATCAACTGGTTGATTTTCATTAAAGAACTCAAAATATTATTCGCCCAAAGTTCCTTAGGAATCAAAGGTAAATATGGAATGTTAGTCGCCTGTATATATGGGGATACAAAGGTTGAATAAAGCTCTTGTGATAAAACGAACCTTGGAGAAACATTTAAACAAATATAGGCGCAGGCCGAATCCTTCAGATCTTTGGCCATATGCAGGCAGCCACTATTTATAAAGAGCCCCTCTCCTTCTTGAACCATCAGATTTTCTTCATTTATTTGAAAAACGGCTTCCCCTTTTACAACGAGAACAAACTGAATTTCATCATGCCAGTGAAGTGGTATATATCCATTAATATTTTGGTTAATCGTGGTTTCGTAACATGCAATAGGTAAGACAGTTGTTCGATGTTCCGTTAATTCTTTTAAGCTTTGGTCGACCAGAAAGTCTTTCATTTGCATTTGACCACCTCAATTTATTTATATTTTTTTATTCAATTTGGGTATTATTTCAGAGATTTTCCCTTTATGATTGAAAATATTATAACACTATTTTTATATTTTAAGGTGGAGTATCTTTCATGAATAGACAAAAGGGAATACTTCTTGTTATCACAGGAGCAGTATTTTGGGGAATTGGTGGCACCGTAGCAAAAAAGCTTTTTCATCAATATCAAATCGATGTAGATTGGCTGGTAACCACCCGCTTGCTTATAGCAGGTTTATTACTCTTAACCGTTCAATTTTTCGGAAAAGACCGGTCCCAGATATTTGGTGTTTGGAGAACTCGAAAGACTGCGATTCAATTAATAATCTTCGGGTTAGTCGGAATGCTTGCGGTACAATATACCTACATGGCTTCCATTAAACATGGAAATGCGGCTGTTGCAACACTACTACAGTATTTAGCACCTGTTATGATTATCGTTTACCTAATTTTCCGTAAACAAACGGTTATAACACTAAGAGATTTGATTACTGTTATTCTCGCATTAGTTGGTTGTTTTTTCTTATTAACAAATGGCTCCATCTCTCAATTATCTGTGTCAACACCTGCCATCGTTTGGGGTGTTTTATCTGGAATCGCTTTAGCTTTTTATACGCTATACGCCGTTCCACTCCTTGCGCAATACGATTCCCTTGTCATTGTCGGATGGGCAATGATGATCGGTGGTTTTGCCTTAAGTTTTATCCATCCGCCTTGGCAAATGGACTTTACAAGCTTACCGCTCGAAGCTTATTTCTATTTAGTCTTCGTGATCATCTTTGGTACGATGATTGCCTTCTGGTTTTATATAGAAAGTTTACAAAGTCTGGCACCTAAAGAATCCAGTCTTCTAGGCAGTATTGAGCCGCTTGCTGCCGTTATAACAACAGTCTTTTGGTTAAAAGAACCCTTTGGTCCTTTCCAATGGGTTGGGACAGCTTGTATCATTGGATTGATATTCTTGTTGGCGATGAAAAAAGAGTCTTCATCAACGCGTAACCAACTTTCTAAACAGCAAAAGCCCCTCAAAATCAGCTAGATTGGCTGAGAGGGGCTTTATTTTTACTAGAATAATCATTTAAGCCTTGCTTGTTATTTCACGATTACTGTTCCAACCATTCCTGACTGGAAATGGTACCGGCAAATCAGGTCATATGTACCTGGATTTTTCGGTGTCACTGTAATGGTTGCTTCAGTTCCCGGCTGGACTTCGGTGTTAATTCCGAGCTTTTCAACGGTGAAGGTGTGCTTTTTCTTCCCTTGGTTTTTCAATATTAACGTTGTCGTTTGTCCACTTTGCAAAGTGATGGCTTTCGGATTAAAGTAATCATCGTGCAGTTGAACCTCTATCGCATTCACTGTCTGTTCAGGCTGTGCTGCGACGCTGGATTTAGCGAATACCGAGAGTGAACCTGGATCTGCCATCACCACAATCATCGAAAGTACAACGACCCATCCAGTTAACCACTTTTTCAAATACATTACCAAGCCCTCCTTTCTTAAGCACTATTGTTTTCCAATTCATACAATTTTATCAATTTAATCTTAAGATTACATGACTGTGGAGTTGTTATTTTTTTACACTCATTAATTCTTTCCTTTTCATTATGGCATTTAATTTCTCAGATCCTAAGAGCATGATTGCAATGAAACCTGCAATGACAAATGGAAAGATACCTATTGTTATGTGCGCTGCAAGGAGACCAAGCAAAGGCGGCAGGAACGTACTACCTGTATAAGCAACAGCCATTTGATACCCCATGATGGTCTGCGATTGTTCCTGCCCAAATCGTGTTGGCGTTTCATGCAACATACATGGAAAGATCGGTGCCAATCCTACTCCAACCATCATAAATCCAACAAGAGAGAACGTGGACGGCAATGGCAGGAATAAGAAGGCGGCACCAGCCAATGCGATTATTTGCCCTGTCCGAATGAGCGTCCGACTCCTTATTTTTAGGGTAATAAAGCCTGTTATAAATCTACCAAAGGTTATTCCACCGTAATAGATGGACACCCATTTGGCCGCTGTATCTACCGATAATTCTTTCACATTGATCAAAAAGCTGCTTCCCCATAATCCCATCGTTGCCTCTGCGCCACAATAAAACAAGAAAGAGATTAAAGCTAGCTTAACTCCCCTAATTTGCAATGGTTTTTGATTTTTAATATCTGCTCCACTATAAATTTGGTCCGTATTCTCTTGCTCATTTGATGGGCTCACCGTGCTGTTTCCTCCAACCTTGTTCCATAAAGGCAACGTGAAGAAAAGAATGACAACTAATACAAATTGTAGACCGGCGATGGCAAGATAACCGCTTCTCCAAGAATGCTGCCCTGAAATAAACTGAGCCATAATGACGGGGCCAAGTGTAGCTCCCACTCCCCAAAAACAATGCAGCCAACTCATGTGGTGTGCTTTGTAATGTGAAGCAACATAATTGTTTAATCCTGAATCCACTGCACCTGCACCTAAGCCTAGTGGAATAGCACAAATAAATAACCAAAAAAGCGAAGGCGCAAAATGAAAGCCAAGCAGTGCTCCAGCTGTCATTAAACAACTAAAAAATGTGACAATCCCAGTCCCGAAGCGTTTCAATACAGCTCCGCTAGCAAAACTTGAAATAATCGTTCCTCCTGCAATCGTCATAAAAAGCAATCCAGCTGTCTCAAGCGGTGCTCCAAACTCCGATTGCATCAATGGCCATGACACGCCCAACAATGAATCAGGTAGCCCTAAGCTGATAAATGCCAAGTAAATAATTAATAAAAAGAATGTTGCCATATTAGTCCCCCCTTTACATTTTTCGTATTGTCAAAACTTTTATATTAAAAAAGTTAATAATCCTTGATTTATAAGGCTTAAAAAGCAAAAAACTTGCCACCCCCGTGAAATTAGGTTAAAAGTGAGGTTACCACACCGAACACCTAATCC
>NZ_JBHHJU010000041.1:0-35370 GCF_042136325.1 Neobacillus sp. KR4-4 | reverse complement strand
GATTAGGTGTTCGGTGTGGTAACCTCACTTTTAACCTAATTTCACGGGGGTGGCAAGTTTTTTGCATTTAAATCCCTTTAAATCAAGGATTATTAACTTTTTTAATATAAAAGTTTTGACAATACGACTACTATAGTGGGGGTAATTAAATGAAAAAGAGTTTTTCTTTTACAGTTTTACTGTTACTTGTTTTAAGTGTTTTTCTTGCAGGGTGTGGCGGAAAAAAATCTACATCTGAACAAGCGAGCACGAAGAAGAATGAAAACTACTCAGAAACAGCTTCAGGTCCATTAACGATCAATCCAAAGATTCCTGATTTAGCGGTACAAGATAAAGGGCCGAACGGAGAACAGGCCGTTTCAGCTAAGACATTGCAGCTTACGGAAGATGAGCTAAAGAAGATTAAAGAAGGTAAATATAAAGCGGCGATTGTTATGCACTACTCTGGTACTGACTATATGAATGCTGCGGTTGGTGCGATGAAGGATACATTTAAGAAGATGGGCATCAAGATCGTTGCTGTAACAGATGCACAGTTCAAAGCGGAAAAGCAAGTAAATGATATCGAAACCGTTTTAGCGAAAAAGCCGGACATTATGATTTCTGTTCCAGTTGATGCCGTATCTACCGCACCAGCTTATAAAAAGGCTGTTGCCCAAGGCGTAAAGTTAGTATTCATGGATGGTGCTGCACAAGGTTTAGTTGCAGGGAAAGATTACATCAGTATTGTGTCTGGTGACAACATGGGTAACGGAGCAACCGCAGCAGACATTATGGCTGAAAAACTTGGCGGAAAGGGTAAAGTCGGCATTGTGTATCACGATGTAAACTTCTTTGTTACCAAAAACCGATCTGATGCTTTTGAAAAAAGAATCAAAGAAAAATATCCAAATATTGAGATTGTCGCAAAAAGTGGGATTACTGGTCCAAATCAGGCAGAAGAAGTAGCATCTGCTATGTTGACAAGACACCATGATATTGATGGTATCTTCGCTCCATGGGATGTACCGGCTGAGGGTGTTATGGCTGCAGCAAGAACGGCTGGCAGGGATGATCTAGTTGTTACAACAGTTGATTTAGGTACAAACGTAGCCATCTCCATTGCACAAGATGGAATTGTTAAAGGTCTTGGAGCACAGCTCCCATATGACCAAGGTGTAGCTCAAGCAATCCTTGCCGGCTATGCCTTATTAGGAAAAGAAGCACCAGCGTATGTCGCTTCACCATCCATCAAAGTTACGAAAGAAAATGTCTTAGATGAATGGAAGTTAATCTACGGAACAGAGGCTCCTGACACAGTAAAAAATGCGATGAAATAATTTTAAAAAAAGGATAGGGGCTGCTTTTGAAAGCAGCCTCTAACATAAAAAGAAGGTGGACTTGGATGGAACAACCGATTCTCGAAATGAGAGGTATTAATAAAGCTTTTAATGGGATTACCGTTTTAAACGATGTCCATTTTTCCGTCAAAAAAGGTGAAGTTCACGCCTTGATGGGGGGAAATGGTGCCGGGAAATCGACGTTAATGAAAATCCTCACAGGGGTATACTCCGCAGACAGCGGCGAGATTTTAATTGAAGGAAAATCAGTAAGCATTAAAAGTTATGATGATGCGCAAAAGAATAATATATCGATGATTTTCCAAGAGTTTAGTTTAATTCCTACCCTTACCGTCGCTCAAAACATCTATCTTACTCGTGAGAAGAAAACATCATTAGGGCTGCTCGATGATAAGGATTGTGAGAAGAAAACAGAAAAATTGCTAGAAGAATTAGGCGTAGATATTAGACCAAATGATGTAGTTCAAAATTTGGGGGTTGGCTACTGGCAGATGACGGAAATTGCCAAAGCACTTTCCCAAGAAGCAAAGATTCTGATTATGGATGAGCCAACCTCGTCCTTAACCAAAAATGAAACGGAAGTACTCTTTAGTTTTATTAACAAATTGAAAGCAAAAGGTTATTCCATCATCTATATTTCTCACCGGATGGATGAAATCTTTGAAATATGTGACCGAATCACGATTATGCGTGATGGCCGTTATATAACAACAGAAAAATGCAGTGAAACCGATCTTGATACTGTAATTTCACATATTGTCGGTATGCAATTTGACCAAGCATTTGAATGGAAAGAACGTTTCTATGCAACGGACGTGCCGCCGATTTTTGAAGTAAGAAACTTAAATGCTGAACATGTCCAAGATATTAATCTAAAAATTCAGCCGGGTGAAATTGTCGGAATTGCCGGGTTAATGGGAAGCGGCCGGACGGAATTACTTCGAAATCTCTTTGGGATTGACCCAATTAAGAGTGGAGACATCTACATCAATGGTCAAAAACAATCCATTAAGAATCCAAAGAATGCGATAGAAGCCGGACTTGCACTGATTCCGGAGGACCGCCGGATGCAAGGATTGGTTCTTGAACATAGTGTCAAGGATAATATGATTCTTCCAATACTTTCGAAGGTGAAAAAAGGAGCATTTATTGATAGTAAGAAGTCCAATGAGATTAGTAATGAATTTGTAAGGAAGTTAAATATTAAAACAGATAATATTTTTAAAAAGGCCGGGTTGTTATCGGGCGGTAATCAGCAAAAAATTGTTCTAGCCAAATGGCTGGCGAACGACCCTACTGTCTTGATGTTGGATGAACCAACAATTGGTGTGGATATAGGTGCAAAAACGGAAATTGTTGAAATTATTCGAGCTATGGCCGAAAACGGCAAGGCGATCCTTGTGGTTTCCTCCGAGCTCCCAGAACTGCTTGCTTTGAGTGACCGAGTGATCGTTATGCATGATGGGAAAATCAAAAAGGAAATGACCCGCAGGGAGATTAAATCAGAGGAGGAATTACAATATGCAATCCAAGGTTTCTAGTATTCAAAAGCCAGCAACTCCTGCGTTGAAAGGATTCGAGTGGCGTAATTATATTGTCTATTTTGCCTTCGTGGGCGTATTAATCTATTTTTCTATCAGCTTAAGTGATGAAGGGTTTTTAACTTCAGGTAACTTATTAAACATTGTTAGACAAACTGCGACGATTTCTTTGATGGCGTTAGCGATGACTTTTGTTATTAGTACAGGAGAAATCGACCTTTCTGTCGGATCCATCGCTGCCCTTTCTTCTCTGGTAGGTGCATTAGCCATCCAAGCTGGTTATGGCATCATTGGTGGACTTATCGGCGGTGTTGGTACAGGTCTTGTGGTTGGATTAATCAATGGTCTGCTTGTAACAAAAGTAGCGATTCCTTCCTTCTTGGTAACATTGGGAACGATGGGAGCCATTAAAGGTGCTGCGATGTGGGTTACAGATACTGCTCCAGTTCCGATTGTAGACGCAAATTTCAATTTCATCTTTGGTTCAGGGGACATTGGTCCAATTCCAGTTTTACTAATTTGGACTCTAGTTTTTACAGTGATTGCCCATATCTTACTTCGTAAGACATCATTTGGCCGTCAGGTATTAGCAACAGGCGGAAATGAAAATGCTGCAAGATTCTCTGGCGTAAAGACAATGAAGATCAAGCTAATGGTATTCCTTGCAACAGGTTTAATGGCTGGTTTAGCTGGTCTCCTTTATGCAGGTCGTATGAATGCCGGACGTTTTTCCTTCGGTGAAGGGGATGAGCTTTCTGTTATTGCTGCGGTTATCCTTGGTGGGACAAGCTTGTTTGGCGGTGTAGGAACAATCATCGGAACGATTGTTGGTTCCCTAATGATTGGTACGATCAACAATGGTTTGATTATCATGGGTCTTGATGTCAGCCAGCAAATGATTATCAAAGGAATTATCATTATCCTGGCGGTGGCATTCGGTAAGAAAGCGATGAAAAGGTAATTTTTAATAGAGGTTTCCGCGGAATAATAGCAGAATTCTGCGGAATTCCCTTGGAAATTGACAAAATTAATGAGAAAACTGGCCGAATTTCCTCGGAAATTGGCGGAATTAATAATAAAAGCAGCTGTATTCTTTTCAAAAAAAGCAAAATGACCCTATAAGGTCTATCAATTTGCATCCTTGAACAACACGATCAACTTTTGAACAGGAGGAAGAAAGGTGGAGAAGATTAAAGTTGGTATCATCGGTACTGGATTTATCGGGCCGACTCACATAGAAGCCATCAGAAGGCTTGGTTTCGTAGAAGTAGCTGGTTTGGCGGAAACCAGTCAAGAAATGGCTGAAAAAAAGGCAGCTGAGCTTGGAATTCCGAAGGCCTTTGGTGATTACCGAGAAATGCTGAAAGACAGCGAAATCCAGATCGTGCACAATTGCACACCAAATCATCTTCATTTTGCCATTAATAAAGAGATTATTTTAGCTGGAAAGCATGTTGTCTCAGAGAAACCACTGGCTATGAACAGTGATGAATCTGCAGAATTATTGGAGTTAGCAGAAAAACAAGGCGTCATCCATGCGGTGAACTTTAATTACAGACAGCATGCGAGTGTACAAAACTTAAAAGCGAAAATCACTGAAGGTGATCTTGGGAAAGTGAACTTGGTTCACGGAAGCTACTTGCAGGACTGGTTATTGCATGAAACAGACTACAACTGGCGTTTGGCGCCGGAAGCAGGCGGAAAGTCACGCGCAGTAGCGGACATAGGTTCCCATTGGTGTGATACCGTCCAATTTGTAACAGGCAAAAGGATTGTTGAAGTTTTTGCCGATTTAGCAACTGTGGTTCCAGTAAGAAAGAAACCGACAGGAAACGTAGCTACTTTTGGGGCAATGACGGCGGAAGATATGAAATATGAAGATGTACCAATTAATACAGAAGATTATGCATCTGTTCTTGTCCGGTTTGAGGATGGATCTAGAGGAGTCTTTACTGTATCTCAAGTCAGTGCGGGACGGAAAAATAGATTGAGCTTTGAGATTAATGGAAGTCAAGCTTCAATATTCTGGAACCAGGAAGAACCAGAGAAGCTATGGATTGGGCACCGGGATAAAGCAAATGAAGTTCTATTAGCGGATCCGGCGTTGTTTTCGCCGGAGGCAAGGTCTGCTATTCATCATCCTGGAGGGCATAATGAAGGCTGGCCAGATGCTTTGAAAAATATGATGTTGAATTTCTACTCGTTTGTTCGCGATGGCAAAATCCTGAAAACAGACAAGCCAAATTTTGCGACATTTGCAGATGGACACCTTTCGATGTGTATCACAGACGCAATCTTAGAAAGTAACCAGCAGAAGAAATGGGTGAAGGTTCAGGCTAGCAAGGAGGTACTTGCGTGAAATTAGGTGTATTTACCCCCTTGTATCAGAACCTGCCTTTTGAAGAAATGTTGGATAAACTCTCAGCCATGGGTGTGGAGGCCGTTGAATTGGGGACAGGGAATTATCCCGGCAATCATCACTGTAATCCGGATGAATTGCTTGAATTTCCTGAAAAAAGAAAATTATTCCTGAGAGCGCTTGAAACTAGGGGAATAACGATCAGCGGCTTAAGCTGCCACGGTAACCCGCTTCATCCAAATGTAAATATTGCTCAAGAGTCACATGAGGTTTGGCGAAAAACGGTATTACTTGCAGAACTTTTGGAAGTTCCTGTTATCAATGGCTTCTCGGGCTGTCCGGGTGATCATAAAAGTGCAAAAAATCCAAACTGGGTTACATGCTCATGGCCTCCGGAATATTTAGAAGTGCTGAACTGGCAATGGAACCAAGTCGTTATTCCTTATTGGAAAGAGGAAGCGAAATTCGCGAAAGAGCATGGCATTCAACAAATTGCTTTTGAAATGCATCCAGGTTTTGTCGTTTATAATCCTGAAACCTTACTGAAGTTAAGGGAACATGCAGGAGAAAACATTGGAGCAAACTTTGATCCGAGCCACCTTGTTTGGCAAGGAATTGAACCGGTCGAGGCCATCAAAAAGCTTGGCAGGGAAAATGCGATTTTCCATTTCCATGCGAAGGACACTTATTTAGATCAAGCAAATATCAAGATTAATGGTGTTTTAGATACAAAGCATTATAGCCAAATTTTAGACCGCTCTTGGACATTTAGATCAGTCGGATTCGGCTCGGACGAAAAAATGTGGAAAGACATTATCAGTGCCCTAAGAGCGGTGGGATATGATTATGTAGTTTCCGTTGAACATGAAGATATGCTGGCTTCCACGGACGAGGGATTAAGCAAAGCGATTACTCTCTTAAAAAGGGCCATTTTCAAAGAGAAAATTACCGAGATGTGGTGGGCTTAATTTTTTGGAAGCATGGGGACGGTTCTCTTGCTTACAAAGGGAGGGGCTGTTCCCTCCCGCAGCTCATTTCAAGGAAATATGATAGGATAATTGTTTTTCAAAATTAATGATGAATGATTGGAGGCAGTACAATGACAACAATGAATGCTGTATTTTTTCCAGGAGATAAAAAGGTAGAGATTCGCCAGGTTGAAATTCCAACGCCTGGACAAGGGGAAGTATTAGTTCAGTTAAAAGCATCAGCGATCTGCCGAAGCGATATGAGCTTATATTATGGAACTTCCGTTTTTGAAGGAACAAAATGCGGATGCACAGTACCAGGGCATGAACCTGCAGGAGTTATCACAGAAGTAGGAGCTGGCGTTTCCAATTACAAAGCGGGTGACCGAGTTGCTGTTTACTTAGCTCTTGGCTGTGGTGAATGTGCACATTGCAAGAGCGGCTACAAAATGTTCTGTAAAGAATTTAAGTGTATCGGTTTTGACTCTCACGGCGGTGACGCAGAGTACATGGTGGTTCCAGCTGAAAACTGTATGAGACTGCCAGATAGCATGAGTTTTGTAACAGCAGCTGTTTCAACTGACGCTGTAGGAACCCTTTACCACGCGCAAAAGAGATTAGGGATTTCAGGAAGAGACTACCTAGTTATTTTTGGAATGGGACCTATGGGCGGCGCTGGTGTGATGATCGCTAAAGGATTAGGAGCAACGGTTATTGCAGTTGATATGCTGGATGAGCGCTTGGAGCTTGCGAAGGAATTGGGTGCGGATTATACCATCAATGGTAAAACAATGAATGTTCAAGAAGAAATCGCTCGTATTACAAAAGGTCTTGGTGCAGATGCTGCAATTGATTGTTCCGGAAGCCCTTACGGTGAAAATGATGCATTAGATTGCGTGAGAGCACATGGACGTGTCGCCTTTATCGGCGAAAGTAAAGAGACAACAATCAAACCAAGTGCGCAATTAATTCGAAAACAGATTTCTGTAATGGGTTCTTGGTACTTCCCAATTCAAGAATTTGATGAGATTGCTGAGTTTATTGTAAGAAAGAATCTGCCAGTAGAAAAGTTGGTTACTCACCAATTTAAATTGGAAGAAGCGGAAACAGCTTTCCGTATGTTTGACGAAAGAAGGACTGAGAAAGCTGTGTTTGTTTGGGAATAAACGTTAATAAATAATAAAACCTTTTGGTACTTAATTTTTGAGGAGGATCAATAAAATGAAACTTTCATTTAATACTTGGGTTTATAATTCTTTTCCATCCATGCTGCCATTTTATCCATTAGAAGAAGTGATTAGTCGAATTGCTGCATTTGGTTATGATGGAATTGAAATCGGTTGTGCGAGTCCGCATGCATGGCCTGATTATTTATCCAAGCAGAGACGTAAGGAAATTCTTCAGCATTTACAAAGAAATAATCTTAATGTTGCTGCTATGCTTCCCGCTCCTGGAGGAGGACCTGGAATAAATCCAAGTTCAGCTTTGAAAGAAGAGCGTGAATTTACAATCAATCATTACAAAGAAGTCATTCGATTAGCGCATGACTGGGAATGCCCAACTGTGATGTGGCTTGCCGGCTGGTTTGGTTTTGGTATGAACAAACAAGAAGCATGGAAATATAGCCGCGAAGGTTTGCAAGATGTGGCAAAATATGCGAAAGACCTTGGAATCACACTAGTAGTTGAACCTCAAGCTGCTGATTGTAATTTAATTGAGTCGGCAGATGATGCCCTGCAGTTGGCAGAAGAATCAGGTGAATCCAATGTGAAAGTGATGTTTGATACATTCCATGCCCTATATCGTAATGAAGTACCGAGTGATTATGTTTATAAAATGAAAGATAAGTTGCATCATGTTCATATTTCGGATGACGATCGTTTACCACCTGGACAAGGAACGGTAAATTGGGATTCCGTATTAAAAGCATTAAAGGAAATCGATTACAAGGGCTACCTCTCAATGGAGATTGGATTTGGTACTAGAAAGGCAGATCCTGATTGGTATGCAAAAACATCCATTGATTACTTGACAGAAAAGTTAAAAGGAATTGGGTGTAAGTAATAAATTATTGAAAAATAGTAATCGGGGCGGATGAAGGAGTTTAATTGCAACTGGTCCGCCCAGTAAATCTATTCACATACTAAACACTTTTAATAGAAAACATAATCACCTAAAAGAAAAATAGTAAAAAAATATTTTTAATTAACAAAAAAATGTAATCGATTACACACCGAGAGAGGATGTGATACATAACAACAATTAAAATTCGATATTTTAATCAAAGTGTTAAAAAAATCCGATGCTCATTTGGGGGGCTAATTATGAAAAAGTTACTATCTATTTTTACTATGATTCTATTTATTACTAGTATCGCACTTGTCGGCTGCGGGAAGGATAGCAGCACAACTAGCAGCGGAAGCAAAGAGACAGAGGGCACTAAAACCGAAGAAACTGCAGCAGTTTCAGGTCCAATAACGATCAACCAAGACATCCCTGACCAAGAGATTTTAAGTAAAGGTCCAAGTGGAGAAGCGGCCGTTTCTGCAAAAACGTTGAAGCTTACGGAAGAAGAAGTACAAAAGATTAAAGAAGGAAAATACACAGCGGCAATTGTCATGCACTATGCGGGGAATGACTGGGCAACCGCTCAAATCGATGGACTAAAAGCATCCTTTGCAAAAATGGGAATTAAGGTGGTTGCCGTAACAGATGCACAGTTCAAAGCTGAAAAACAAGTATCAGACATCGAAACGGTTTTAGCTAAAAAACCTGATATTATCGTTGGTATCCCGGTTGACCCTGTTTCAACTGCCTCTGCTTTTAAGAAAGCGGCAGATGCAGGAGTGAAAGTCGTGTTTATGGATAATAAACCTAACGGATTAGAAGCTGGCAAGGATTATGTAAGCGTAGTATCTGCTGATAACTATGGGAATGGTGTTCAAGCAGCTGAAATCATGGCGAATCAGCTTGGTGGAAAAGGGAAGATCGGCGTAATCTATCATGATGCTGATTACTTTGTGACCAAACAGCGTACAGAAGCCTTTGAAAAAACAATCAAAGAAAAATATCCGAAAATCAAAATCGTTGAACGCGGCGGAATCATTGGCCCTAACGATGGGGAAAAAGTAGCATCAGGTATGCTTACCAAAAATCGTGACCTTGATGGAATGTTTGTCGTTTGGGACGTTCCAGCTGAAGGTGCATTAGCAGCAGCCCGTACTGCAGGAAAGAAAGATTTTGTCATTACGACCATTGATTTAGGGACAAACGTTGCTTTAGATATCGCATCAAATGGTTTGATTAAAGGTCTCGGTGCTCAGCTGCCATATGACCAGGGGATTTCAGAAGCGATTTTAGCCGGTTATTCTATACTTGGTAAAGAAGCACCTGCTTATGTAGCCGTTCCTGCTTTAAATGTAACGAAAGAAAATGTATTAGATGCATGGAAACTTGTTTACCACCAAAAAGCACCAAAGTCTATTCAAGGTGTGGCAAAATAACCAAACAGCTGTATAAATAAAGAGGCTCAAGTTCTAGAGCCTCTTTTACTGTAAAAGCTCCTTATTTATTAAATAAAGCAGTCGGAGTGTACCTCTAGTCAAAAATGGATTACTTAGAATGCTATTTATAATGAAAGGGGACATACCAGCGTGGAAAAGTCTTCTGTTTTTTTAAATACTCCCCAGTTTATCAATATTAAAGGAATAAATGAAATCAGTCCATTTTGGATTAAAAAACATTCCGATCCTAATTATACAGAGATTGTGTATATTCAACAGGGGTGCGGAGAGTTCATCTATGAAGAAAAACCTTTTATCGGACAAGAAGGAGACCTTATATTTATTCCCCCTTTTAGTCATATCGAAGGTAAATCTTGTACAGACAAACCTCTCAAAGGGATTAATATCTGTGTTTCGAATCTGCATATTAATGGTAATGAAAAAGGTTGTTTAACCTTTTCTAATGATCTTCCTATAATTCATTTGCAAGATGAAAAAAAGGAGATTGTTAACTACTTTAAAGATATTTTAAGGGAATATCGGACGAAACATGCTGGATATCAAGTCGTAATCTCTTTAATTTTACAAGCCGTTATTATTAAAATTACTCGTCTCTTGAAAGATTCCGATCATCATTCCTTTTCTCCAGTCTGCCTTGAGGTAAAGAAATATATAGATGAAAATTTTAGACAAGAACTGACATTAAATGATTTGGCTAATCTAGTTTATGTAAGCCCCTACCATTTAGCTCATGTTTTCAAGGAAGAAATGGGAGTGCCTCCCATACAATACATGATTTATTGCCGTATAGAAGAAGCAAAACGATTACTTAAGCAATCTAATCTATCTGTAAGAGAAATCGCATCTATCATTGGTTATGAGAATCCAAATTATTTTAATCTTCTCTTTAAAAAATTAACAGGTAACCCGCCAGGTAAATACAGAAGGATTACTACATCTAGTTCTGAGTTTTCCAAAAGTAAAGGGTAAACTAACACTTGATGTAATAGATTACATCTAATTGAATTTCTTCTGTCCCCGAATTAAGAGGCTTCTCACAAGATTGTGAGAGGCCTCTTATAGTGTTCATAAGTTATAAGCGATAGTGAAAATATTTAAGTAAGCAAACGCATCGTAGGAAAAATACTAGAATATCCTACTATTTATTGGGGATAAGTTCCAGTAATTAATTTGCTATGCTATAATGATGGTAAGTTTAATACATAATGGATAATTTTTTGTAACTTTAGAAAGTTTATTGCTGACTTAAGCCGGGAGGATTACATATGTTTGAAAACCTGTTAAATATATCTGACGCTGCCAAGCTATTGGGAGTGTCGCCGAGTACATTAAGACGGATGGAGAAAAATGGAAATATTGAAGAGTATGGCTTAAAGGTTATTTATACCCCTGGCGGTCAAAGGCGATATATTCTTGATGAGGTTCAACAGCTTTTCTCTAATCAGGGGTTTTCCGGACAAATTGGATTTGGTACAAAACCTGCTCTGTTAATTCGGGATTTTACCATAGCATTTACTGAACCGCATTCCCAATTAGCTATTAAAATGGATCATCAAATCACTGCCACCCAACAACTTATCGAACAAGCTCTTAACGATAAGATTCCAATAATCTTTAGTAAAACGATTTATGAAACTAAAAATAAGGTTTCTAGATTATGGTGTGAAAAATTTCCCTCGCTTCAAATTTTAGACCGCGAAAGCACATGGGTCAATATTCATCCAGATTTATCTGACTATCCATATGATTTGATTAACGCGACTGTATATATATCTTCTTTGTACGATGATCAAGTAGATGATTTCTTGAAAGATAGACAAATTGATACATTAATATTAGCTGGGACAACTACAAGTGGGAGTATAAGAGCAACTGCAGTAGATGCTCTTCAAAGAGGTTATAGAGTAATCATTCCTAAAGAGGCTGTAGGAGATCGAAATCAAACCTTACAGAACTCAACATTATTAGATTTAAACGCAAGGTATGCAGACGTAATGAATCTGGATAAGGTTCTTAATGCTATGAAACCATGA
Source organism: Neobacillus sp. KR4-4 (assembly GCF_042136325.1). Classification (NCBI taxonomy): domain Bacteria; kingdom Bacillati; phylum Bacillota; class Bacilli; order Caryophanales; family Bacillaceae; genus Neobacillus; species Neobacillus sp. KR4-4. The sequence goes on along the minus strand of NZ_JBHHJU010000041.1, from coordinate 23,605 downwards.
GCAGCGCATTTGAATAAAACCATGATTATCCTTAGGTAATCATGGTTTTTTATTTTTAGAAAATTTTAATAAAATTGAATATTGACACTAATGGTGCTGTGAGATAAAATAAAACCATGAAAGCTTTGGCAATTTTGGTAGGTTGGGTTAACTTTTGAAGAAATAATACAACTTTGATAACATCAAACTATCGGTGTTCATGATTTTCTATTATTTTTAGGAGGAGTACAAATGGAAAATACTCAGGTAGTATCAAAGTTTTTGAAAACGGGTGAAATGTTCAAGGAAAGTCTTCGTGATGGCCGGACAGTATACTATAAGGGTGAAAAAATTCAAGATGTGACCATTCATCCAGCTACTAGCGGCGGTATCAATATTATGGCTAAGATCTTTGATGCTCAGCATAACCCGGAAACTCAGGATAAGCTAACGTATATCAATCAAGAGTCAGGTGAACGAGTCAGTAAAGCTTGGATGATACCAAGAACGAAGGAAGACCTTAAGAGCCGCCGAGAATTGACTGACTATGTAGCTCGGGAAACCTTTGGCGTGTTTGGCAGACCATTCGATTTAGCTCCTCTTGTTCCAGTGGGAATGGCCGCACATCTTTCGAAATTCCGCAGTAAAAGGCCAGAATATGCTGAAAATGTTCTTCACTATATCGACTATGCTCAGAAAAATAACTTGATGGGTCCAGAAGTACTAGTAGATCCTCAGAATGACCGTTCCAAAGCAGCCGCTGCAGGTGCCCGCCTATTCGATGTTGAATTAGGAAGCCAAATAAAAGGAGGCAGCTCCACACCTGCATTGCTCCGGGTAGTGAAAGAGACTGAAGAGGGGATTTATATTAGCGGTGCAAAGGCAGTAGGTTCGATTTCTTCCCAAGGTAACGAAATGATTCTCTCCAATCTTATGCGTCCAGGGCTGTTACCGGAAGAATCTCTTTGGTTAGCTGTTCCTATCAATGCACCAGGCATCCACATTGTCTGCCGTGAATCGGTCTCTTCAGATCCTATCAGTTCATATGATCACCCGATTAAATCACGCGGAGAAGAAATGGATTCCTTCTTAATTTTTGATAATGTTTTCGTAGAAAAATGGAGAATATTCAATTATGGTGTTCCAGAACTCAATGAATTGTACGGCGGCGTTGTATTAGGAGTACACTGGCACGTGTTATCCCGTCTAGCTGCCAAAGCTGAATTGTATGCCGGTGCTGCACAGCTAATCGTGGATGCACTTGGAACAGGAAAAATTCCAGGAGTTCGTTCTATCGTATCGGAAGTGATTCAATATGCTCAAACGTTAAGAGCCTACGTTTTAGCATCTGAAGAATTAGCTGAAATGACTGAAGATGGCGTTATGTGGCCGGATGTCAATATGCTTACAGCTGGACGCCTTTATGGTATCACGCATTATCCGCAAATAATCCATCATCTCCAGGAATTATGTGGACAAGGACTGGTCATGAGATTCTCTGAAAAAGATTATGCACATCCTTTTATTGGAGGCAAATTAGAGGAACTACTGGTTGGACGCGATTTAACTTCGAAGCAGAAAAACTTGTTGATGAACTTCATTTGGGATATTACTACCGATTCCCACGCAGGCCGCGTTGCTCTATTTGAAAACGTTAATGCTTTGCCGGCACCGTTGCTTCGTGAGCGTTTGTATCATGAATATGATCGAACACCATTTATGAACCATATTCGTAAGTCGATCGGACTTCCTTTGTAAGTGAAGTTTATAAGAATAATAGCTTAATAGGTTCTAACTATTTTGGAGGCGTGTAAATGAAAACAAATTACCGAATAGGATTAGTTGTTCCTAGTTCCAATACAACGATGGAAACGGAAATTCCAGCAATGCTTCGTTGGAGAGAACAAGTTGATCCGAATTTGTCGTTTACTTTTCACTCAAGTAGGATGCGAATGAAACATGTTACAAAAGAAGAATTAAAAGCAATGGATGTAGAAAGTGACCGCTGTGCTGTCGAACTTTCGGATGCTAGATGTGATGTTCTTGCGTATGCATGCCTTGTCGCTATTATGTGTCAGGGGCCCGGTTATCATATGGAATCTGAACAGCGCCTATTTAATACAACAAAAGAAAATGGAGCAGCTACACCGGTTATTAGCAGTGCTGGTGCTCTGGTAGATGGCATTAAAACATTAGGAGCTCAAAAAGTCGCTATTATTACCCCTTATATGAAGCCTTTAACGAAACAGGTGATTGACTATATTGAGGCAAGCGGCATACAAGTAACAGATTCGATTAGTCTGGAAATCCCAGATAATTTAGAAGTTGGACGTCAAGACCCTATGCGTTTGCTAGAGATTGTTAAAAAATTAGATATTAGCCAAGCTGATGCGGTTGTCTTATCCGCTTGTGTTCAGATGCCTTCATTAGAAGCAATTCAGCTTGTTGAGAATGAAATTGGAAAACCAGTGCTTTCAGCAGCTGTTGCAACCGTATACAACATTCTTAAAACTCTTGATCTGCACCCGTATGTGCCAAATGCAGGTAAGCTGCTATCAGGGGATATCATCTCTAAACTTCCAATTGAGGAGGGGAATTATAATGGATGAAGTAAAAAATAAATTTCGAGAGTCGATGAGCCGGCTTGCTACTGGAGTAACAATTGTCATGACTGAAATCGAGGGCCGGCCTTGGGGCTTAACTGTAAGTGCGTGCTGTTCAATTTCAATGGAGCCACCTTTAATTTTAATAAGCCTAGCTACACAAGCAGCTAGTACACAAGCGATAATTAATAACCAACGTTTCAGTGTCAGCGTGCTTGCTGAGGATCAAATTGACGTAGCAAGATCTGGGGCAAAAGCAGGTGCACCAAAGTTTTTTGAGGAGTTTGCAGAAAGTAAGGGCAGTTTTAATTATGATGTCAAAAATGCTCTAGCCAATGTTCATTGCAGAGTTGAACAAACAGTGACAGCTGGTGATCATACTATTTTTATTGGGTTCGTGGAAGATGTGATATTAGGTGAATCTAAATCACCATTGCTTCATTTTAATAGACAATTTGGAGAATTTAATACAGCTGTAAGGAACTAATTCAAGTGAATGACTTTCCAAGATTGGTATGTTACCAATCTTGGAGGGTTATGGAGGGAGAGTTGTTGTGGTGCATCATCAAGGTGATGAGGAATTGTATAAAGAAAGAGGTTTTGGAAAATTATTGGGTTTTGGTAAGAAACCAGCTTTGATCGTTGTTGATATGATTGAAGGTTTTACTGATCCTAGTATGCCTATGGGTTCCGAGTTAACCCCGCAAATAAATAAAGTAAATGCACTTTTGGCAATTATCCGTAATAAGGATCTGCCGGTATTCTTTACTACCATTTCTTATGATGATGATACATTTGCTGATTCAGGATTATGGTACCAGAAGATGGAGGGACTAAAGACTTTAAAAGCAGGTACCAGTGCAGTGAATGTGGATCCCAGATTAGAATTTCGTTATGGTGACGGCTTAATTGTTAAGAAATATGCATCAGCATTTTTTGGGACCGATTTAATTGCACGTCTGAATGCACAGAATGTTGATACTGTGATAATTGTAGGTTGTACAACATGTGGTTGTGTTCGTGCTACAGCTGTTGATGCGTTGCAATACGGATACAGACCTATCGTTGTGGAGGATGCGGTAGGGGATCGTTCATTAGCATCCCATGAACAAAGTCTTATCGATATGCGCCAGAAATATGCCGATGTATTAACTACCGAGGAAATCATAACAACAATATCTGCTAAATACCCTAGGGGTCATTTACAGCTTTAATAAAAGTAAAACTTTTTCAATCAACGCTTTAGGCCTTAAACGTTTTGATTAATGTAAAAGAAGGCCAGTTTGGATTCCCTTATAACTAAAACAATGGATAGTGAGGAGGGAAAATCCTGAAATATTATAAAAATCTATTCAACCCGCATTTAGCAGAATTAAAACATGGCTCTTATATAACGATTGGCTCCTTTGATGGCGTACATAAAGGCCATCAGCAATTAATTTCAAGTACTGTATTGGAGGGTAAAAAAAATAACTACCCCACGATTGTCATAACATTTGACCCTCTACCGAAAACCTTTTTTAACAACACTGAATTACCATCGTCTCTTATTACCAGTCCATACACCAGAGCGGAGAGAATAGCTGCTCTTGGAGTCGATATCCTCATTGAATATACTTTTGATAATACCTTTTCAACCATTAGCTCCGATGATTTTGTGGACAGCGTTCTATTGGGTTTAAACCCTAAAAAATTTTTCGTTGGAAAAGACTTTAGGTTTGGACATAAAGGTTCAGGAACCCCCGAAGTTTTAAAACAAATAGGTGCCAGATTGGGATTTGAGACGGATATTTTCGAATTTACTCATTTGGCTGATGAGCGTATCTCCAGCACTAGAGTGCGCCAGGCGATAAATAATGGTGATCTTAAGCTTGCTTCTGATCTTATGGGGAAACAACACGAATTGTGCGGCAGGATTGTCAAGAGTTTGAATGATGATAAAGGACTATTTGTGCCAGATACGGCCCTCATTCAGCCGCCTGCAGGGGAGTATTGGGTCAATCTGAAAAATTCTACTAACAAATACTTTACTAAAGCAATTATTTTCCCTACCAATCAATTTATTGAAATGAATTTAGACCAGGCTGTGATTAATTGTATTTTTAAAGATAGGGTTACTGTAGAGTTTCTTCAGTCTGTGTCTACAGCAGTTCCTAAGGAAATTGAATTAGAAATAGCTAACCAGCGTCTTTCTATACTAAGTTAAATTGTTCATTTCATTATACTATATTGCGTGAATTTATTAGAATATTGACACTTTTTGAAACTAATCTTAGACTTTATCTATGATAAATTCGACAAGTTTAGCAACTTGAGGCTAATATAATAAGCTGTTTAAACTTTGTTAACTTCAAAATGTGATAGGTAAGGATTCTCGTAAATATTTTTTAGGGGGAGAAGGATGGAAAATATTTCGGTAGTTTCAAAGTATTTAAAAACAGGCGAGATGTATAAGGAGAGTCTTCGAGATGACAGGACCGTTTATTATAAGGGTGAACTGATTCAGGATGTAACCACTCACCCAGCCACTAGCGGTGGTATAAATATTATGGCTAACATCTTTGATGCCCAGCATAACCCAGAAACACAGGATAAGCTAACGTACATCAGGTCAGACATAGGGGAACGAGTGACCAAAGCCTGGATGATTCCTAGAACAAAAGAAGATTTGAAAAGCCGAAGGGAATTAACGGATTATATTGCTCAGGAAACCTTCGGGGTATTTGGCCGCCCATTTGATTTGGCGCCTCTCGTGCCTGTGGGAATGGCGGCATATCTTTCAAAGTTCCGCAGCAAAAGGCCTGAATATGCAGATAATGTCCTCCACTATATTGACTATGCCCAAAAAAATAACTTAATCGGTCCTGAGGTATTAGTTGATCCTCAAAATGACCGTTCAAAAGCCGCGGCAGCTGGTGCCCGCCTGTTTGATGTCGAATTGGGGAGCCAAATAAAAGGCGGCGATTCTACTCCTGCTTTACTCCGGGTGGTGAGGGAAACGGAAGAAGGAATCTATATTAGCGGAGCGAAAGCGGTAGGTTCCATTTCGTCCCAAGGAAATGAGATGATCCTCTCTAATCTGATGCGTCCTGGCTTGTTACCTGAAGAGTCATTATGGTTATCAGTACCGATAAATTCACCAGGCATTCATATTGTCTGTCGGGAAACAGTCTCTTGCGATGCGGCAAGTACCTATGATCACCCGGTCAAATCACGAGGAGAAGAAATGGATTCCTTCTTGATTTTTGATAATGTTTTCGTGGAAAAGTGGAGAATTTTTAACTATGGAGTACCAGAACTTAATGAATTATATGGAGGGGTTGTATTAGGAGCGCACTGGCATATTCTCTCTCGTTTGGCTACCAAAGCGGAAATGTATGCCGGAGCTGCCCAGTTGATTGTTGATGCTTTGGGAACAGGGAAGATTCCAGGTGTACGTTCTATCGTATCAGAAGTGATTCAGTATGCTCAAACCTTGAGAGCATATGTATTGGCCTCAGAAGAACTAGCTAAACCAACTGAAGATGACGTGATGTGGCCAGATGTCAATATGCTTACCGCCGGTCGCCTTTATGGAATTACACACTATCCGCGGATTATCCATCATCTTCAGGAATTATGCGGACAGGGATTGGTCATGAGATTCTCTGAAAAAGACTATGATCATCCATTTATTGGCGGGAAACTGGAGGAACTTCTTGTTGGACGGGATTTAACATCCAAGCAGAAAAACTTATTGATGAACTTTATTTGGGATATTACCACAGATTCTCATGCAGGTCGTGTTGGTCTTTTTGAAAACGTCAATGCACTCCCAGCTCCATTGCTTCGTGAGCGTCTATACCATGAATACGACCGAACACCTTTTATGAACCAAATACGTAAATCTATTGGTCTTCCAAAAGAAGTGTAATCACTAGTTAAAAATGGAAGTCGCTTAATGAGCTTTAATTTAGGTTCGTTTGCCTGAGAGGAGATATAAATATGAAGCAAAATCATTCTTTTGGGGACCTTTTTGTAAACGGTCTAAATGCAAAAATTCACCTCATTACTAAAGGAGATAAGGCTGGTACCCCCGTCATTTTTTTGCCGGGAATTACTAGTTACAGCCTTTCATTTGCAAAAGTCCTAAATTTAATGCCTGAAAACTATTATTCCTTATCAATGGATGCCAGGGGAAGAGGGCAGTCCGATCGTCCTAAGGAAGGCTATCTATTAAAAAATTATACAGAGGACTTACTGAATATTGTTAACGCTTTAACAGATAATCCCATTGGTCCAGTATTGGTTGGCCACTCGATGGGAGCCCGAATTGCGGCTGCATTTGGCAGCCAATATCCGTCTCTCATTTCCGGAATCGTATTAATCGATCCTCCTATTAACGGACCAGGACAAAGAGAGATCTATCCTAATCCATTGTCGATGTTTTTAAAACAAAAGGAGGCTGTTGATCAAGGGGATATGGAATTATTCCGAAGCTTCTTTCCTTTATTTACAGATGAACAAATAGCTGAAAGAGCGGAAGAATATCGAAATAATAGTTTGCCAGCGATTATTGAATCCTACCAATCTCTGTTATTGGAGCCTTTTCAAGTATATATTAAAATGCTTTCAGTTCCTGCATTCCTATTAGCGGCAGAACATGGAGATACCATTCGTGAAAACGAACTTCGGGTTTTGGAAACGATCAACCCTTCGATGCAGGTTGAAAGGGTTAAAGGAGTAAGCCACATGGTGTATAAAGATGCACCAGAACAAACAGTTGATTATATTGTTTCATTTATAGAAGGAATTACAAAAAAATAAACGAGGTGTTAATAAATGACTGTTGAATTTCAAGAAATGGTTTCTCTGTTTAAAAAACAACTTGAATTGTGTAAATTAAAGCAGTCTGAAACGATGGCGGTATTAACCTCGGGCGAGATTAGAGCAGATTATGCGAAAGCGTTCCTGACCGCAGCTTCCGAGATCGGGGCGAACGCCTTTGAATTGAAACTGCCGCCAGCTAAACAAGGAGCTTCTGGTTCGTTTGGCATTACACCGTTAACCGATAACCGAGTTGCAGTTGAATGCTTGAAGAAAGCCGACCTTGTTATTGACTTAGTTCTCCTCCTTTTTTCTAAAGAACAATTGGAACTGCAGGATGCAGGAGTAAGAATTCTGTTGGTTGTCGAACCTTTCGATGTAATTAAAAGAATGTTTCCAAAGGAAAGCGACAAAGAGAGAGTATTATATGCAACCCAATTATTAAGGAATGCAAAAGAATTAAGATTCACCAATAAGGCAGGCAGCGATGTTACCTATCAGCTAGGTCAATATCCAATCCTTACGGAATACGGTTTTGCTGATGAACCAGGCAGATGGGACCACTTGCCAAGTTGTTTTTCTGCTGCCACATCTAATGATGGCGGAGTTGACGGGGTAGTAGTTTTGGATAAAGGGGACATATTTTTCCCGTTTAACCGATATTTTCAAGACCAGGTAAAGTTAACGATAAAAGGCGGATTTGTTACGGACATTGAGGGCGGTTTTGACGCCATGCTGATGAGGGATTATATCGAAAGTTTTAATGACCCGCGAGCTTACGCGATATCCCACATTGGCTGGGGACTTAACGAAAGGGCACAATGGCATAGTCTCGCTTTCGATGATCAAGTGTTTGGCATGGATGGCCGTGCCTTTTATGGAAATGTCTTATTCTCCTTGGGGCCAAACTCTGAGTTAGGGGGGAACAACGATACCCCATGCCATCTTGATTTACCAATGAAAAATTGTACGTTATATCTAGACGGTAAATTAATTGTAAAAGATGGAGACATTGTGATCGATGAAATGAAAGCTGCTAAACCACAGCTAGCTTGATTGACTAAACTAATTATTCCCTTGTGGTAAAAGGATGATTTTGTATCACTGAATATGGAAAAAACTGAATAAAGATGGAATCACTCTACTGCGATTTAATACAACTTCTTTGCGAGAGATGGTACTTTTTAAAGAAATTATGACCATTAAACGGAGGTATGTATTTTGAGCAACCAAACGGTTAAGATGAAAGAACATTCTTCAATTGAAATACGCGGTGTCGATATGATTCCGGAGAATGAGCGGAATTCAAAGGCATCCAATGTGTTCTACGTCCTATGTGGTTCGCAGTTTGCTTTTGGCATTATGGCAATCGGTTCATTACCGATTGTGTTCGGACTTGGCTGGTGGGCAGCATTTTGGGCAATGACGGTGGGGCTTGCGATTGGCTCCATTGCAATCGGACCAATTTCCATTTTGTCACAGAGAACAGGTACGAATGGGGCACTAGCAAGTGGAGCACATTTTGGGGTAAAGGGCCGTATTATTGGTTCGTTTCTTAATATTGTAATAGCGATTGGTTTCTATGCTCTTATGGTTTGGACAGGGGCTCAAGCCTTCGTCGCGGGAGGTCACCGGTTGTTTGGCTGGTCAGAAGGAACCGGTACATTATTGATAGGGTGTATCATCGTCAGTGTCATAACCGCAATTGTAGCAATAATGGGTCATAAAGTAGTAGTTTTGTTTGAAAAAATAGGAACCTACCTAGTAGGAAGTATTGTCATTCTATCTGTGTTTATATTTGCTTCAAAGTTCAACGTTAGTTACGAAGGTGGTCATTATGTATTAGGTGGTTTTTGGCCGACTTGGGCACTCGCCATGCTGGTAATCGCTTCGGTTCCTATTTCGTATGCTCCATTTGTTGGGGATTATAGCCGATATATTCCCAATAGTCATAGTTCGACGAAATTGGCAGGGGCCACATCCCTTGGAATGTTTGTCGGGTGTTGGTTAGCAATGGTACCTGCATCATTCATGATGTCAACGGTGAAGGATTTATCTACCCCATTCGTAACAGGAATTATTGGGGGGGCTCCATCATGGTGGATCGCTCCAATTACAATTGCAGGGATATTTGGTGCTCTGCCGAACGGCGGGTTGTGTTTATACAGTGCCGGACTTTCTCTCGAATCCCTCGGATGGACGCTCAAACGGGTAACAACCACCATAATTATGGCAATTGTCGGTTTTCTCTTGGTATTTATCGGAGTTCAAGATGTGTCCAATATGATCCACCTTATCGACGGGTTTGTTATTATCATTATCGTAGGTGTGTCACCTTGGTTAGCGATCAATCTTGTCGGACATTACTTGGTAAAAGGGCGGTATAAACCATTAGATTTACACAATAGTTCTTCGTCAAGCAGCTATTGGTACTCTAGCGGATTTAATATACCTGCTATTATTTCATGGACGATTGGATTGATTGTTGGATTGTTGTTTACAAGTACCAGCATTTTCACCGGTCCATTCGTATCTGTCGTCGGCGGCATTGATTTAAGTTTTACTTCATCTGCGCTTGTTGGGGCGATTGTATACTACGCTTTAACGAATTTGTTTCCATATCGTTCAATAGAAGTATCTAGTGAAGTTGCTGAGAATATAGTTCCTTAAAACTTAGGGAAATCATTAATTTTATGATGGTAGACGAACTTCTTTTTAAAAGGAGTTCGTTTTTATGATTCTGTTTTTTATGGGAACTTATCAAGGGGGGAAGCGAATGGGAAAAACATTACATCCGGGGTCGCAAAAAATTTCAAAAGTCCCTGCACCAAAACACTGGGTTAGTCCAATTCCATAGGTTATCGCTGCGGGGGGGGGGGGAAGCGGCGATTGGTGTTAACGAAGCACCCCTCATTTTCAAAACTTGGTTAATATCTTCCCTGAACTATTAAGTGAACCAATCCAGGTACAAATTTTCGATGCAAGCGAAATAAAAGGTTAATTGAGGGGACATCCGCCCTATATCTATTCAAAACGCAGCTAAGTGCGTAACAAAGCTAAAGCGATAGCCATTGCTATCTCTTATTTTTATACTAAAACATACTTTTTTTGTTCCAATGAATGAATTGATTGTTCGAATGAAAAAAATAAGCAGTTGAATGGAAGAAAATTATGTCTGAAATCGATTAGACGACCATTATGTAATCGAATACAATTTTTATAGAAAATTATCAGAAATTATTTAAAATTGGAATAGTTTTACCTTATCGAAAGTAGCTTTATGATTAATGTAATCACTTTTTTGGAGGGAACCTATGCGATTAGTCTACTTTTTACTTGTTTTTATATTAATGGTAAGTGGTTGTGAAACGGATCATTCTTCCAAGGAAGTGATCTATATTGAAAAAGACAAAGAAACAAAAGATAAACAAATAGAAAATCCTATTAAACGTCACACAATTGCATTAGTCCCAAGATTTATAGGTGATTCATCCTATTATGATGCAGCTGAAAAAGGAGCTAAGGAAGCAGCTGAACATTTAGGCATTAACTTAATATTTACAGGTGTGAAAGTAGATGATGTAAGTAAGCAGTCAGAAGTAATTGAACAATTGATAGATAAAAAAGTTGATGTCATTGCCGTTTCTGCCACCGATCCATTTAAGTTGTTACCTGTACTAAACAAGGCTCGTAAAAAAGGAATTAAGGTTATAACCTGGGATTCTGATACAGATTCAACAGGAAGGGATTTTTATGTCAATGTCGTAAGGCCCGACACCTTAGGAACTACTTTAATGAATAACTTGGCAGCACGTTTAAATGAAAAAGGGGAATATGCGATAATTACAAACAGCTATTCCTCTTCTAATACAACAAAATGGATCAAATGGATGAAAATCCAACAAGAAAAATACTATTCAAAATTAAAGTTAGATAGCATTATGGTCAATGACAATAGTTATGATATTTCTTATCAAAATACTAAATTACTTTTGGAAAAATATCCGAATTTATCTGCAATCGTAAGTGTAAGTCCATTAGCTACTCCTGCTATTACCAAGGCTGTTATGGAAGCAAATAGAATGGATGTCGAAGTTTTGGGGCTCTCGTTACCTAATGACATGAGGAAATATATTATGGCAGGAGATATAGAGGATATTATTCTCTGGAGTCCCAAAAAGCTTGGGTACCTAACAGTTGCATTAGCGGAGAACTTACTAAATGGCCAATTTCCTACTGATCAACAAGAAATCCCTAATATAGGAAGCATAAGGGTGGAAGATAATGAAATTATTATGGGAGAACCTATTCTTTTTACGAAGGAAAACATTAACCAATATGATTTTTAAAATGTTACGTTCTCGTTGGTGGAGTCCAAAAAATTATCAACTTAGAAAAAGGCTCATTATAACGTATATTTTATTAACATTAATACCGATAACAGTGCTTGTTTACTTTTCTTATAATCAATATACCAAATTAATTGAAGAGCAAGTGGGGGAAAATGTTCCGAAGATTTTAGATCAGATGAATAAAAATATTGATAATCAAATGTCCGAATTAGAAAATTTACCCGAACTTCTGTATAACTCAAACGATGTTATATCAGTATTGAGAAAAGATACATATATTAATCAATCGGCCTTACAAATAGATTACTACAAAGTTAACAGTTATCTGACCAATACCTATTTAACAGATATAAGTCCTGTTTTAGGTGTGTTTTTATGGTCAAATGATCGTTTCTTTTCAAGTACGTTACTCCCTTATTCTTCTGGATTTAAAAAAATACCATCTTTTAAAGGAAACGAATCGATTGTTTTACAGGATGAAGTAGACCTTCGTTTTAAGAGCAAGCCATCATTTTTTCTCATGACCAAAAAGATTAAAGATTATGAAAATCGGAAGGATATCGGAACGTTAGCCATTGCTGTTAATTTATCTTTTATTGAGAATACTCTAAAGGATATTAATAAGAAAAATGAAGCGCAATTGTTGTTGATGAGTAAGAAGGGAAAGATCATCTATCATTCGGACCCTACACATATTGGAATGGTCGAAGACATTTCCAATTATCCTACCTTAAAAGGAAGTTTTAGTACCAATTCCAACGGTGAAAAGCAACTTATTAGTGTAAGTAAATCAGAGAAAATGGATTGGGTAATCGTTTATAAAATTCCAATGAAATATATAACTCAAAAGGCAGATGTCATTAAAAGTGTAACGCTTGTGTTTTTTGTGATTATTAGCTTGGGAACTGTTATCATTTCTGCCTTTACGGCATGGGGAGTAAGTCGTCCCATTTATAAGCTTAGTAGATTAATGAAAGATGTCGAAAAGGGAAATTTTAATGTCGATCTTAAAGTAGACTCAAAAGATGAAATCGGAATATTAGCCCAAAGCTTTAATTCCATGATATCCAAAATTCGAGAGCTGATTAAACAAAATTTTCATATTGAAATACGTCAAAAACAAGCGGAATTATATGCACTTCAATCACAAATTAATCCACATTTTATGTACAATACGTTGGAAACCATAAGTATGACAATCGATGATGATACCGTTAGTGAAATGGTCACTTTACTAGGCAGGATGCTGCGATTTTCCTTAGGAAATAAGAATCGTATCGTTCCTTTTCAAAAGGAAGTGGAACATATTGAGAATTATTTAACAATCCAAAAGTTCCGTTTCGAGGATCGACTGAACTTTAGTATCAAATCGGATATTAATTTACATCAATTATACTCCCCAAAGTTCATATTACAGCCTATTATAGAAAACTGTATTAAGCATGGCCTCGAAGCTAGGAGAGGGACGCTTACCATTAGGGTGATTATAAGAACCATTCCTGGTGCACTTCAAGGAACGGAGGATGTCATCATAAGGATTGAAGATGACGGGACTGGAATAGATGAAAAAACACAGCAAGAGATCCATAGTCTATTAAAATCGGACCCTATTGGCAGACGTGATTCAGGTTTTGGGATGATTAACGTGCATGCTAGAATCATGATGTTGTTTGGGGAAGAATATGGACTTACCGTTGAGAGTGGTAATGGAACTAATATTATCATTCGTTTTCCAGTTATAGAAGGGGCTGAAGCAGTTATAAAATACGAAAGAAGAGAGGATGATTACTTCCATGAATAAAATAAAAACAATTATTGTAGATGACGAAGCAAAAATTCGTAATGGTTTGGAACGATTACTACAAAGGGACGGAGACCAATGGGATATTGTTGGGATATTTTCCGATGGTATTGAAGTTATTGAATTTTTAAAGGGAAATCGAATGGAATTTGATTTGTTGATTACAGATGTAAAAATGCCAGAAAAGGATGGTCTCACACTAATAAATGATATCAAAAATATGAACAGGGATAATAATTTTTTATCTATTATTGTAAGCGGTTACGATGATTTTCAGTTTGTGCAATCTGCTATACGAGAGGGAGCGCTTGATTATATTTTAAAACCGATTGACCGCAAACAATTTTTTGAAGTGCTTCAAAAAGTAAAAAAACGTATTGATGAGAAGAGAACAACTAATCATAAATTGAAAGAATTAATAAAGCAATCCGAAATGCTGACCTTAACAAAACAGACGCAGCTTTTAAGTGAATCCATATCATCTGAAACAGAAGACATTGCCACTATGTATTGGATAAAGGATTTCCCCAATGGGTTATATCAGGCTTTTTTTATTAGTGTTGATGAGTTTCCCTCTAAATCAAATGAATACTCTAAGGAAGACTGGGGAGCTTTTGCCTTTGCGACTGAAAATATTATAGATGAAGTAGTAAAGGAATATAAAAATTCACAACATAAACAGTTGGGATGGTGGTGGAGAGAGGGAGGATTACATTTTTGGGTGCTGCTTTACAGTTCTAGTAAAGAGTATACTGATTTTATTGTAGCAGGAGATACTTTTTCTAGAAAACTGAAATTATGCCTAAATAATTATACTCCTTTTAGCTTTTCAATTGCTCAAAGTAGTCTCTTCGAAGATTTATTTGTACTGCCAGAAATGAAAAGACAACTACACTCTTTAATTCGGATGAGAATGATTTATGGTGGGAACCAAGTTTATTCCTTTCACTTACTTCACAAATTGAAAGGCACTGATGATCATCATTTGGTTGCCGCTAATAACATGAAGGAATTCGCAAGTAAACTTACAACAATGCTTGGACGGTCAGACACACATAAAATAGATAAGGAAATAAGCGAGTTATTTAATAAAATTAAAAAGTTACGTTCCCCGATTGAAATCCAACATGCAATAGAGTACTTGATCATTTTTATGTTCAAAGTAAATATGGAAGAAACTGAAGCGGGATTAAGCCTAAAAGATTTTGATGAAATATTACAAGCTATAAAAACTGAGTCTAATATGAATAAACTAGAAAAATTAGTAAAACAAACTTTTATCAACATTCATCAAAAACAACTTGATTATAACCAAGATCCTGCACTTACTCCAATCATGAAGGCGAAAAAATGGATAAACGAGAATCTTAGTAAAAAGATTACCCTTCAAGACATATCTGATTATATTTATATGAATCCCACTTATTTTTGTCAGTATTTTAAGAAGCAAACTGGCAAAACCGTATTTGATTACATTACAGATCTTCGTTTGGAAACAGCTAAGGAATTGCTTTTCGAACAAGACTTAAAAGTTATTGATATCGCCCAGTTAGTAGGGTATCAAGATCCTAAACACTTTAGCCGCTTATTTAAGCAAAGGTGGGGAAGTCTGCCTTCGGAATTTAAGAAGAAATATAAAGCTATCCATTAAAACGTAAATTCCTTTAGTTATTCTTAATTTACTTTAAATTACTCACCGCCTCAAGGTTGCAGTATTCGGATAAGGGGGACAATCCTCATATTATCAGTTGTTGAGCACCATTTTCCAAATTAATATTATTAAATAGCTTTGGAATAAACACAAAAGGGAGAAAAGAGTAGTGAAATCATTAAGAGGCTATACGTTTTTAATTTTAGTAATTGCTTTATTATTCGTATCGACTTGTGAGAGAAATGTAAAGAGAAAAGATTCTCCAGTATATAACGAGACAGAAACGAAAGTGAAATATAATCATTCCCCAAAAAAGAGCGAAGAACCCATAGACTTTGGCATGTTTTGTGGAGACATATGTCAGGAATCATTGACATTACAGGCACCTGGGGAATCTATTAATGGTAAAGTAGGGCTCATTGTTTCTGGTTTCTTTCCATATGGATTAGGGACGAGAATAATGGCTGCAGAAACAGTAAGAAAGTATTTTCCTAAAATGGAATTAGTCATTGGAAACGGAGATAGTAACCCTGTTATCCAATCCTCCATTGTAGATGATTTCATTTCCAAAAAAGTAGATGTCATTGTAATTGATTTAGTAGAAAAAGATGCCGTAAATCCAGCGCTAGAGCGGGCTAGAGCTGCTGGAATACCGATTATTACAATCGATCGATGGACTCCTGTTGATGTATTATCACTCATAAAGGCTGATGATGTTGAAGTTGGCAGAAAAGCCGGGCAGCATATTGTCAATTTGTTAAAAGGGCAAGGCAATGTAATTGAATTGAAAGGTACTGCTTTTTCTACTACAACTATTGATAGGCACAAAGGGATTTTAGAAGCTTTTAAAGGTTATAACGATATTCAAATTATAGATAGTATACACGCTGATTTCTCCACAGATAAAGCCGAACAAATGATGGAGGGCATTTTACAGCGGACTCCTAAAGGACAAATAGATGCCGTCGTTTCGCATGCTGACGTAATGACTATGGGTGCGATAAAGGCAATTAAGGCTGCTGGTAGAGAAAATGAAATAATAGTAGTCAGTGTAGACGGACAAAAAAAAGCATTAGAAGCAATTGAATCTGGTGAAATTGATGCAACCGTTGCATATCCAATCGTAATGCCAATGGGAATCTTTGCGGCCGCAAAAACTTTAGCGGGGGAAAAAATCCCTGATTATATCGAATTAGATGCACCTTTAATAACGAAAGAAAATGTTGCCTTTTATAAAGGTAAAACTGGCTACTAATATTAGCATTAGGAACTTATCATTTATTATAAACTTATTATAAAGGGTGGTATGTCAACACTAAACTAGACAACTTTTTTAAGGTGCTCCTTTTTATACTCAATAGGACTTAAATAACCTAGAGTTCCGTGAATTCTAATATGATTAAACCAATGCACATAATCATCCAATTCTAGCTTCAACTGTTCTAAACTTTCAAAATACTGCCATTTTACAAACTCCGTTTTTATTATTTTAAAAGTTGCTTCGGCAACTGCGTTATCATATGGACAGCATTTCATGCTTAATGACTGTTTGATTTCGAACGTGCCCAGAGCCTCATCAATTGTTTTATTTTTAAATTCATTACCTCGATCTGTATGGAATAGTTGTATCTGCGTTAAATCGGCTTTAATTGTTGATAACGTTTGATAAACAAGTTCTGCATCTTTATGAATACCTGCACTATGACCGATAATTTCACGATTGTAAAGATCGACAAATAAACATATGTAATGCCATCGATTTTTGACTCTTACGTATGTTAAACCACTTACTACAACAACAGATAATTGCTTCTGTTGATCGAATTTCCTATTCAACTCATTTTTAACTTCGGATTCATTGCATTTATCAACATGAGGCTTAAACTTGGCAACTGTATATCTTGATAATAGCCCATTTTCATTCATGATTCTGCCAATACGTCGTCTGGATGCCATAATACCAAGTTTTTTCAACTCGTGTTTAATTTTACGTGTGCCATAGTTCTGACGGATTTTAAGAAAGATTTATATAATGGCAGCCGTAAGTACATCCTCTGAGTTGGATTGCTCTTTTGCTTCATAATAGTAGGTGCTTCTTGGGAGTTGTAGGACGTCGCACATGCTGATATCGAGTATTTGTGTCGATTGTTATTGATCACATTTACTTTCGTCCTAGTATCAGCGCAGCTTGCTTTAAAATATCATTCTCTATCAATAAACGCTGGTTTTCTTTACGAAGTTGAATCAATTCATTTTCTTCTGGGGTTCTGTTGTCTTTTTCTTTAAATGAACCCGATATTTGACTTTGTTTATCTTTTATTCTCTCCTTAACTGAATAAGATGTAGTAGACTACCAAAATAGTGGGATAATGCCGAAACTTGACATGAAGCCTCTGCGGGCATGCTTTTCCCGCCCAGAAAGCCAGCTAATAAAAATACCTGGCTCCGCCCAACAAGGCTAGCATACCCGCCTCTCCACATAAAGTTTCTAGACGGTTCCTCTTGAGATTAATAGCAGTATGTCCAGATTTAATCCGAAATCTACTTGCCCTTATCTTTTTTGTCCAGTTAAGTGTAGCCGATTCAGGGATCCCTCATATTAGGTGAGGGATTCCTTTTTTGTATTTATGGTAACTTAGTAGTTTATATTCATTTATATTTTTCACCCTTCTAACTTAACAGAATATTACCCCCCTAACCTAAATTTCGTCACCTTGTTAGGGCTTTCATTATGGGATATATTTTAAACAAGCAAATATTAATAACACAAAAATAAACAAGAAATGGGATAAACAAAAAAATCATCTTGTTTGTTTTTAGAAAGAAGGGGATTACTTAGAAGGGGATTACTTAAAAGAAATATTGAACAATAAAAAAATAGTGCTTTTAAGATTAATATTGCACCCTGGTTTTTAGAGGTAAATCTATTATTAGATAGGAGTGAGAATACAGATGGTAGTGAAAGACGATCAAGTGCTAATTTCTTTAACTGGAATCACTAAAGAATTTCCAGGCGTTAAGGCCCTCGATGGAGTTTCTCTAGATGTACGCAAAGGAGAAGTGCTTGCTTTAGTTGGAGAAAATGGTGCTGGTAAATCCACTCTCATTAAGATTCTTTCTGGGTTATACCAAAAGACAAGCGGAGAGATTCGAGTAAAGGGAAAAGTCGTTGAAATAAAAGACATAAAACATGCTCAGGAACTTGGAATCAGCACTATCTTTCAGGAGCCAACTCTTGCACCTGATTTAACTGCAGTTCAGAATCTATACCTTGGTAAGGAAATCGTTAAGGGAGCTGGAGTTAAATCAATGGATGAAAAAGCCATGTATGAGGAAACTGAAAAGCTATACCGAAAATTCTTTCCAACGGTAGAGGACCTTCATAAGCCAGTTAGAGAACTTGGTGCTTTGAAAAACCGGGTAATCGAAATTGTTAAAGCGATTTCAGTTCAGGCTTCAGTGGTCATTATGGATGAGCCAACCGCTCAACTTGCTGATCATGAAAGGGAAGTATTATTTGACTTCATTCGAAATTTGAAAGAACAGGGTGTTTCAGTCATATACGTATCCCACCACTTGCGTGAGTTGTTCCTGCTTGCTGATCGCATGACCATCATGCGTGATGGAAAAAATGTTGCCACCGTGAACAAGAGCGATACAAATATTGATGAAATCGTTGCGATGATGGTTGGCCGAGAGGTAGACAATTATATTGTTAAAAAGAAAGTGCCATTCGGTGAGGAAGTATTGCGCGTTACCGATTTATATCGGGAAGGTATACTGAAAGATATTACCTTCAATCTCCGCAAAGGAGAAATTGTCGGGATCGCTGGACTTGCCGGATCAGGCAGGACGGAGACAGTAAGGGCTGTTGTAGGTGCAGATCCAATCAATTCAGGGAAAGTGGAAGTGGAAGGAACGTCTTACAGAATACGTTCTCCAAAGGATGCCATAAAAGCTGGTATTGGTCTTCTTCCGGAAAATCGAAAAACACACGGTGCGTTAATTGACCTTTCGGTGAAGCATAACATTACAATGGCATCTATGGAACGAGTTTTAGTCAATAAGTTTGTGCTTAAGAAAAAGAAAGAATCAGAAATTGCCAAAGATTATATTCAGCGTCTGCGGATAAAAACGCCTACAGATACACAAAAGGTAAAGTTTTTGAGTGGTGGGAACCAGCAGAAAGTCATTCTGGCAAAATGGCTCTTCACACAACCAAAGGTGTTAATCTTTGATGAACCAACCCAAGGTATTGATGTTGGGGCAAAAGTGGAAGTTTACAACCTCATATCGGAATTTGTTGAAAATGGAGGAGGGGTTCTCCTGGTTTCTTCCGAACTACCAGAGCTGATGGGGCTGTGTGATCGCATCTATGTCATGCACAAAGGCCAATTTGTTAAAGAGTTTTCACGTGAGGAAGCTACAGAAGAGAATATTATGATGTACGCTTCGGGAGGTCATACAGGATGAGTACTAAAGATTTGGTTATATCAAAGAAACCGCTATCATTTTTTAAACTCGAAGGTATCGGAGTATTATTAATTCTTTTACTAATGTTTATCTTTTTATCTATTACATCCCCGACCTTCCTTACAGCTGAGAATATTTCAAATCTACTTTTGCAATCTGTATTTGTCATGATTGTTGCTTTTGGAACTATGTTTGTTCTATCGATGGGAGGCATCGATCTCTCGGTGGGATCCGTTCTGGGTCTTTGCGGAGGGATTACGGGATGGTTGATGATGCACGGTACAAACGCGTTTATCGCTATTTTGGCCGGATTAATCATGGGTGCATTAATCGGTGCATTTAACGGTTTTATCATCACGAGACTTCGCATATCACCGTTTTTGGCCACCTTCGCTATGCTCTATATAGCTCGCGGACTATTATTTCTGTTAACGTCTGATGAGCCAATTAGAAATTTGACCTCACCTGGATTTAAGTTTCTGGCCCAGGGAAGTTTTGCAGGAATACCGATGGCTGTTTTGATAACGGTTATAGTTTTTATTATCTGTCATTTTGTTTTTCATTCAACCGCCTTTGGACGAAAAGTTATCGCTACCGGATCTAACAGAGAAGCATCACATCTTTCGGGGATCCATACTGAAAGTATCAAAATTCGCGTATACGCGCTATCAGGCTTACTTGCTGCGGTTGCTGGTATTTTGTTAACTTCACGTCTTACTTCTGTACAGCCGCTAATGGGTACTTCTTATGAATTGGATGCCATCGCTGCTGCAGTAATTGGTGGAACCAGTATGTTTGGAGGGAAAGGGAATGTAGTTGGTGTCGCCGGAGGTGCCATTATCCTTGCCCTTGTATCCAATGGATTGGATCTTTTAGCCGTAAATCAGTTCTATCGTTTGATCATCACAGGCTTGATTATCGTCACAGCAGTAGGGGCAGAACGCTTTACATCGGCGAAAACACATTAATATTAATCCGAGTTAACCAATAAATAAAGTAGCACTTAATGAAGGAGGGTACGAAATTGGCAAATAATAGTCAAGAACCAATTATCCATTCTCAGCCAGGCATATCTCCAATTTCTCATAGGAAATTGGGAATGGATCGACAAATCATCGGGCTTATTGCTTTCTTAGCGATCATCATTATCGTCATGTCATTTGCCTCTGACCGATTTTTAAGCTATATCAATCTAACGAATGTACTTCAGCAATCCGCATTCGTCATGATATTGGCTTTTGGTATGACATATGTTCTATCTACAGGTGGTATTGATTTATCAGTTGGATCGATCGTCGGGATTTCTGGCGGTATGACAGCGTGTTTACTTTTTAATGACGTAAACATCGTTTTTGCAATAATAGGCGGTTTATTGCTCGGTCTAATTATTGGCATCGTGAACGGACTCGTCATAACCAAATTAAGCGTTTCGCCATTTATTGCGACACTATCCATGATGGTTATTGTCAGAGGTATTCTTTATGTTTGGACTGAGGCGATACCATTCAGAAATTATATGAAAAGTGGTTTCGAATTTCTGGGACAAGGGCGAATCTTGAATGTGCAGTTTCCTATCATACTTGCATTAATCCTATTCATTGCTCTTCTATTTGTCTATCGGAAGATGCGGTTTGGTCGTCACGTGCTTGCGCTTGGAAGTAGTGAGGAAGCGGTAAGGGTATCTGGTATTAAAGTAGATTTATTACGGATTAAGGTTTATGCCTTATCTGGATTAATCGCTGCCATTGTAGGTATTATCCTTGCTTCCCGTCTGGCCACTGTTCACCCGGAAATGGGAAAGAACTACGAGTTAACAGCCATTGCTGCTGCAATCATCGGAGGT
The DNA here is from genome assembly GCF_042136325.1 of Neobacillus sp. KR4-4. Lineage (NCBI taxonomy): Bacteria > Bacillati > Bacillota > Bacilli > Caryophanales > Bacillaceae > Neobacillus > Neobacillus sp. KR4-4. The sequence continues at coordinate 2,097 of NZ_JBHHJU010000041.1, read as the reverse complement.
ACAAGTTTGACAGGCGGTAAAGGAAGTCTAATTGGAACGGTATTCGGGGCTATTATTTTATCTCTAATCAATAATTCTTTGAATCTATTAAATGTAGATCCATATTGGGAAACGATGGTTATTGGTGCCATTATTCTTGTAGCTGTAACAATTAATACATTGGGTGGAAAAGGAGAAAAAAGTTCTTAAACCTAAAGGAAATTATAAAAATGCTTGATTTAAAGGAGGTGAATAGTGTCTATTCTTAGTCATGAAATTATAGTGAATACTTGACAAATAATGCTTTAGAAAATTTAGGGGAGGTTCAAGCACATGTCATTTAGAAAAATGTCAATGAAACTTTTAATCATCTTCGTCCTCATTGCATCTCTGATTATGTCAGGTTGTAAAAGTAAAAATGAGACCGCTTCCTCATCGGGTACAGCTTCTAGCGGTACCGCTTATCAATGGGGCGATGGGAATTTTGAGAAGTTTGTGAGGGAACAAGCAAAAGGAAAAACACTCAAAATTGGATTTACACCTCCAGCAGCTTCAGAATTTTACGATATTATACAGCATGGGGCTAACACCATGATGAATGAATTAAGTGATCGATTCGGTGTGAAAATTGAATTTGAGATGTCAGCACCAAGTGAGCATCAATCCGTGGAATCTCAAGTTGCAACCATTGAAAACTGGACTTCTAAAGGGTTTGATGCGATTTTAGTTAGTTCTTCTGGTGATTTTGACTCCATGAATGCTGTCTATGAGAAAGCAATGAAACAGGGAACATCCATCTTTATGTTCAATATGCCAGCAGAGATGTGGGATGAAAAAGATTTAAAAGCGACATCGGTAATCAGCTATAACAATCATTATCAGGCTGGATACCTAGTAGGGCAGTATGCAGCAAAAAAACTTAAAGGAAAAGGAAAAATTCTACTGGTTTGGGGATTGCCAGGGCATTGGTCCACCTCACGTAAAGCTGGTTTTCTCGAGGCTATAAAGAAATATCCTGATATGAAAGTTGTGGGAGAACAGCGTGGTGATTATGTTCGCGACAAAGGAATGCAGGCTGCAGAGAATTTGATCCAAGCACATCCTAATGTGGATTTGATTTATGGAGAAAATGAGGAAATGGCGCTTGGAGCCGTACAAGCAGTGGAAGCACGCGGCTTGAAATTCTGGGATGGTAAAAAGGGTATTATGGTTATCGGAGCTGACGGTCTTCAATCAGGTTTTGATTCTATCCGTGAAGGAAAGTTGACAGCTACAGTTAATGTTGGTCCTGTTGACATGGGACGTGAGTTTATTAAATCGGTTTTCATGACTAAAATATTAGGATATAGCATCGATAAAATTCAGAATGTTCCGACTGTTGTTGTTGACAAAACAAATGTAGATGCCGTTGAAGCCTACACAGCGTGGGCACTTAAATCAGAATTTAAATAAAACAGGGTCTCTTAATAACGAAAGAATCACTGAATAATTAAAAAAATATTGAGAGGGGAATAAACAAAATGATTTCAGAAAAAGCGTTAAAATGGTTGCCTGACAGGTTTGAAAAGTTAATCCGTTATGGAGAGTTCCAGGGACCAGGTGAAACGATCACGAATGAAGAATACAAAGCCCGAGTTGAAATTGCAAAACAAAAAATTGTGGATGAAGGTCTAGATGCTTTAATCGTATTCGGGGATTGTTACCGCATGTCCAATATCCGCTGGCTGGTAAATTATCGAACAATCGATGGGGTTTATCCGCAGCCGATGTTAATGTACTTGGTGCCTGACCGTGATCCTGTTTTCTTCCTTCCAAGCAGCGAAATTCCTTCTGCACATGGTAGTTCAGCCATGAGTGTTATGGGAGGCGATATCCGGGAAATTCGTTCTGAATGGGCTCCATTCCTAAAAGAACGTGCGGCGAAAGACAAACCAAAGAAAATTGGTATTAGTGGCTATACGTATATGGATTTAGAATTCTGGTTCCCAATAAATAATGCATTCGGTGATGCAGATGTTCAGCGTTCTACAATTATTGAGCAATTAAAGTCAGTGAAAAATGAAGCAGAAATTGCATCCATGAAGCGGGCGGCACGTGTAAGTAATGCCGGTATTCAAA